>NZ_AEEA01000001.1 GCF_000297095.1 Treponema primitia ZAS-1
TACGGTGAATGTTACCATCACCAACGACACGGTTATAAACGTCTTGAGCTTAAACGGTCTGGTTACGGCGCCGGTTAAAGATACGGCCCCGGACACCACGGGGATTGACGAGAGCCAGTATACCGGAACTGTCACCTGGCAAAAGGGCGATGGGGCATCATTCGCCGGGAACTTTGCCCCCTCTACGGTATACAAAGCTATTGTTACCCTGACCGCTAAAACCGGCTATACCCTTACCGGCGTAGCGGCAAACTGCTTTACCTATACCGGGGCTGCCGTAACGAATGCGGCGGACAGCGGGACCGTAACGATCACCTTCCCGGCTACGGGGGTTGACCTGATCCTTCTTGGGACTTATCCGGGGACGCCCACCGTTACTGTGGAGGGTGATCTTATCAAAAGCATCACCACCACAGCCGGAGAAATCCTCATAGGCCGCAAGGTACATGAGACCCTTACGCTGAAAATAGACAGCAGCGGCGTCCTCCAATTCCGCGATGCCGTGGACGGCAGCATCCCCATAGGCAGCTACGCGGAATTCCAGTTAATTAACACCACACTGGACGGCGCTTACAAGCAGGATGCGGACATAGACCTGCTGGGCATCGCCCCCGGCAGCCCCACCGGCGCATGGTCTGGCCAGGAATGGACGCCGGTGGGTACAGGTTCCGATGATGTTGTTTTCTTCAAGCCCTTTATCGGAACTTTCGACGGCGACGGCAAATCTATCAGCAATCTGTATATAAACAGTCCCACTGCTGACTACCAAGGCCTCTTTGGTTTCGTGGGCAGCGTCAGCGAAGTAAAGAATGTGTATCTCCGCAGTGGCTCCGTTTCAGGCAACGACTATATTGGCGGTATTGCGGGATGGCTCAACGCCCTCATTAGCGACTGCTCCAATAACAGCTCTGTTTCAGGCGTTGAATTTGTCGGCGGCGTGGCGGGGTATAACTCCGGCGTCATCACCGACTGCTCAAATAGCGGTTCTGTTTCAGGCTACGTGTATGTTGGCGGCGTGGCGGGGTATAACACCGGCGCCAGCGCCATCATCACCGACTGCTCAAATAGCGGTTCTGTTTCAGGCCACCAGGATGTTGGCGGCGTGGTGGGGTTTAACTGTAACGTCGGCGTCATCACCGACTGCTCAAATAGCGGCTCCGTTTCAGGCAGCGAGTATGTTGGCGGCGTGGTGGGGCACAACTATGACGTCGGCGTCATCATCGATTGCATCAATAACGGCCCTGTTACCGGCGCTCATTTTATCGGCGGCGTTGCGGGGGGTAACAACGGCGACTCCATCACTGCCTGCACCAATAGCGGCTCTGTTACCGGCGTTTATTGGGTCGGCGGCGTTGCGGGGGAAAATATTAATGTCATCATCGCCAGTTCCAATAGCGGCTCCGTTTCAGGCGACGCGGTTGTTGGCGGCGTGGCGGGGGAGAATGACAGCACCATCATCGCCAGTTCCAATAGCGGCTCCGTTACCGGAACCGGCGGTTTGGTCGGCGGCGTTGCGGGGGACAACTACAGCGCCATCACTGCCAGTTATAACACCGGATCCGTTTCTGGCAGCAGTTCTGTCGGCTACGTGGCAGGGGGGAACGTCGGTACCATCACCGCCTGCTACTGGGCTACCTATAGCGGAGCTGGCGTTGGCGCCAGCGATGGTTCTGGCACCGGGACCGGCGGCACAACACAGTTCAGCGGCGTTGACTGGCCTGACGAAAGCATCGTTACCGGCACTGGTTTCAGCGCCAATGCCTGGGGTATCGGCACAGGAACCGGCATCGGCGCCTATTGGAAGAGTCTGGGCGGCTGGAACGGCGGCGGGGTTAACACGGTGTACCCCAAGCTGTACTGGGAATAGGGAATTAGGAGTGATCGGTCGAGTGTTTTTCTAAGGTAGGTATAGGTATAAAAGCGCAAAGTACATGATAGTGATTTTCGCCCTGGCGGTTGAAACCGGCAGGACAGCGGCAGCGATGGAAACGGCGCGGGAAAAACTCGTCTCGCCCATGCCTGCGGGGATGGGGAATACGCCGGGGATCCCCGCCGCTCCTCCGTCGACGGGTGATTTTGCCGTAGGAACACGCTGGAAATAAGGGAATATAATGAAAAAAGCAGGGATACTGGTACTTGCCGTGTTTTTGTCTGCATTGAACGGTTGTGACATTTTTATGCAGCCGGTAAGCCCTGATGGAAACCTAACCATAACAACAGGAAACGGAGCGCGGTCGGTCTCCGATGATGAAGCGCGATCCTTCCGCTATGAATTTGATTTTACTGGTCCCCGGGGAGAATCCCGTTACGAGAAACTTTCGCCCGGGGAAGAAAGCGTGAACCTTTCTGTCAGCCTGGGGGAATGGACGATAAACGCCCGGGCGTATAAGGCATTTGCCGGCGGGGAAATACTAGTGGGGACGGGAAGCATTACCTATACGGTTACACCGGGAAAGAATTCGGTTTTGGTGTTCATGGAACTAAGCGGGGACTATACCGTGAAGGAAATTACCGCCTTTACCCTTGCCGAAGTATCCGGAACCATAAGCGATACGGATGATGCCAGCGGAACCATCACGGTGACCGTACCCCATGGGACGGATCTTACCAGCATTGCCCCTGTGTTCAGCCATACCGGGGCATCGGTGGATGCCGCTTCCGGTGTGGCCCGGGATTTTTCCGGCGGACCGCTCAGCTACACGGTTACTGCGGCGGATGGGTCCATCAGGACCTA
>NZ_AEEA01000002.1 GCF_000297095.1 Treponema primitia ZAS-1
ATGCTTAGAGGACATGGCAGACCGGAACGGAGCGTCCCCGGAGGCGCCGGAACGACCGTTACTGTTAGAGGGAGTGTAGGCGCCGTAGGGGATGTTCCGTTCCGGTCTGTTTGGGGATTAGCTATGGGGAACCGCTCTTTATCGTTGGGTGGGCGCCGGGGTTTTTTACGTTGGGCCGAAGGGCCAGCGTAAAAAAGGGCGGCAGGACCAGCCCTGGTGAGTATGCCTAGAGGACCAGGGCGGAAGACGGAGAGCGGTGCCGGATCCTGGAGGGAACGAAGTGACCGGAAGGTACGGCACAGGGACTATGCTTGGAGCGGCATGACTGGACCGGGCCTGGAGGGAGCGAAGGACCGAAGGGACGTAGCGGAAGGAAGGGCTGGGCCAGGGGGATGACTAAGCTAGGAAAAGGCTCCTCGGAGTTTGGAGCTCTAGCCGATGAAGCCTTATGACAAAACCAGCCGGTAATGAGTTGAGAAAAACCGGAACGGTTTTTGTCTATTTCTTTTTTTGGTAAGGCACTGGGAGCCGATTGCAATCACGGTCTTTTATGGTTTAGATTTTATTGTGAGCTTGAATTTTGAATATATTGCCCGGCCTTGGACGGAGAAGCGGATTCGGAAGGTCAATATACGGACGTGTCAGAAATTCTGTGTAAATGGCAAGTCGTCATTTGAACGGAACCCGTTCATTGCCAAATTCTATGGCGAATTGGTTTAGCGCCGGACCCCAGTTATGAATTGGCATGGTCCATTTTTCTGATGCATTCCGAATCGCCAAATACAATATCTTGAGTATAGCATCATCGTTGGGAAATGGCGAGCGGTTTTTGTAACTTTTCGCAGTTGGTAATTCAGGGACTCAATAGCATTGGTGGTGTAGATGGCCTTACGGATTTCCGGAGGATATTTAAAATATTCGCTCAGGTCATCCCATTGTGTGGTCCAGGATTTGTGAATCATCGGATATTTGTCATTCCAGATTTTGCCGAATTCTTCAAGGTTTTCTTGGGCCGCCTTTTCGGTGGGCGCGGTGTAAACCGTCTTTAAGTCAGCACACACTTTTTTTAGATCCTTGTACGAAACAAACTTAGTAGAATTGCGGATCATGTGGACGATACACAGCTGGACACGGGTGTCAGGATACACGGCTCTGACCGCCTCGGGGAAGCCTGAGAGCCCGTCCATGCAGGCGATGAGGATGTCAGCGACCCCACGATTTTTCAGTTCGTTGAGAACCCCCATCCAGAATTTGGCTCCCTCGTTCTCCGAGATCCAAAGCCCTAGAACTTCCTTCTGGCCCTCAAAATCCACTCCCAAGGCCACATAGACACTCTTGGTGCAGCTTTTCCCGTCCTGCTTACTATTTATCCGCAGGGCGTCCAGATACACGATGGCGTAGGATTTCTCCAGCTGTCGGTTCTGCCATTCCTTGACTTCCTCCATCACCGCCTCGGTTACCCGGCTTATCAAATCCGGTGAGACTTCAACGTTATAGATTTTTTCCAGGTGGGCTTTTATATCTCTCGCGGTCATTCCGAAGGAGTACATCGAAATTATCTGGTCGTTGAAAAGCGGGACCCGTTTTTCATACTTTGGTATTATTTGCGGCTCGAAGGTCCCGCTCCGATCCCGTGGTATCTGCACCACCGTGCTCTGGTTTTCGGTCAATACCGTCTTTTCGCTATGTCCGTTCCGGCTGTCCCCGGTGTTGTCGCCATCGTTGGAATGTTTCTCGTACCCCAGGTGTTCGTCCATTTCGGCTTCCATGATCTTGCTTAACAGTTTTCCCGTAAGCTGCTTTAACAAGCCGTCCTGTCCCAGAACCTCGTCTCGGGATAATCCCTTCAGGTTCACCTGGTCCAGCATCTGATCAATCAGATCTTTCTCTTTCGTCTTTCGTGTCTTGGCCATCTTTGCTCCCTTGGTATTCTACCATCTTTGGCCATTTACACATACTTCCTGACACGCCCCAATATACGGGAAAGCTATAAAGGCATTGGTATTTGAGGAAAATCAAAGCTTTATATTTTTGATTTCATACTTTTGTTCTTTTTCGTTCCACCAAAAATTACCATCCTTACAGATTTCCTTGGCCATGTTTTCGCAATCAGTCAAAAATGCCCCACCGTCAAACCCGTGTACAGCAATGCCATATTTCCGGGAAAGTACAGTCATTTCAGCTATAAAATTGTCGATATTTTCTTTATTCCTTTGCATTTTCATGATCCTCATTAATTTCAAAGAATGCATCTATTTTTCACCTATAGCTTTGCTATCCAGCAAGAGTTTTTTATAGTCCTTTGGCAGTTTGGGACTTGTGGTATAGGTCGCTACGCCTATGGGCATGGGGCTTGTTCTGAGGGAGTATTCGACGATAGTGCGATCCTTTTCTTTACAGATATAATTCCGATGGAATCATTCTCATCGCTTAGTTTGACTTTTTCGTTCAGGATAGTCAGATAGAATTCCATTTTGCCTTTGTATTCAGGCTGGAACTCACCTATTTTAAGTTCGACAGCAACAAGACAATGCAAAGACCGATGATAAAGAAGAAGGTCAATGAAATACTCTTTCTTACCAGCCTTGATTTTAAATTGATTGCCGATGAAAGCAAATTGATTCCCCATTTCAAGTAGAAAAGAACGGATGTTATTCACCAGGGCGGATTCAAGTTCCCGTTCGGAGTGTTCGTCGGCCAAGTCAAGGAAATCGAAGGTATACTCATCCTTTACCGCAAGGATGGCTTGTTTCCGTATGTTTTCAGGAAGGGTTGTATCATAATTGGTTTGGTCCAAAAGGTACTTTTCATAGGTCTTGTTGCCTATCTGATTTATGAGTACATTTTTTGACCAGCCAAATTTCTTTGTCGCCATGATGTAAAAGCGCCTTTCCTGAGTATCCTTGCATTTTTTCATTATGGCAATATGCTTAGACCAGCTAATTTCTCGAACCAGTGGTTCGAGAAATTCAACATCGTGATATTCCGAATAGAATTGCGCCATGTACCACAAATTTGACACGGAAAAACCGCTGATGCCATGGAATTCCTTTTGCAGTTCACTAGACAATACCGGGACTATGGACTTGCCCCAGCTTTCGGATTGTTTGTCGGAAATATCCTTGCCAATATCCCAATAGAGGTTTATCAGATGGGTGTTTACCACTTTTAAGGCCTCGTACTGGGCAAGATGAATTTTTTCTTTGATTGAGGCGATAAAGAAAAGTTGACTATTATTCATTGTACCTTCAAATCCTCTGAGATTCCAATATCATTAATTGCCTGAATTAAGTCATCTAACAAATCTTGAGAGGCATCGCTATCTATTGAAAAAGAAATTGACAAATTAATCCGCAAATTTTTTCCTAAACGAATTTTTGGGATTAATCTAGTACCGATGCGATTAAATGAGTCCGGTGGAATTGTACCAGATATGATAATGTTTTGCTCTATACGGGCTGAAGATATTTGCGTTGATTTAGATTGTACCGAATCAGGCACAGGTGACTCTGGAGTATTTTGTGTGTCGGGCACCGGAGAAGTTTCAGCAGAGGATTCAGATTGCTCTGTAACTTTTTTTAATTTTTGCGCCTGACTTTTTAAGAGTAAATACACTTCCGGCTCAAAGGAGACTTCTTCAGGGAATACCTGTTCCTGATACCAAATACGGCTATATGTACCAAAAGCGTTTTTACCTGAGGATAACCCGAATTCACCTCGAAATACAAAATCACAAATTTTTAATCGCAAGGCACTATCGGGATCCAATAGACGGGTAAGAGAACCATTAAGAAAACTCTGCCGTAGGCTGGATAAAGGCCAAGCCCCTATTTCCTTTAAAGCGGGCGGCCAGTTGCGCTCTATGTAACCCGCGCCTACGGTTTCGTTCAGCAAGGCATTGGATTTTAGAGCAGTAAGTATCCTGCTGCAGAGCGTTTCGGAGGCGGAAGAATGACCAGCGCCAAGATCAATGACTTTGAGAGAATCCTTTTCACAAGCATCATAAATAACCGCATAGCGGTAACCACCCCATACTTCCTCTTTAGCATAATCTTTTGCGTTTAATGTTTTTGTTCCTATATCGTTTGTTTCATCCCTGCTAAAGTCGCTGCCCAAAGTACCGGATCGGATTTCACTATGTACTCGTTCCCAAGCGAGCTTGTTTTCAATACATTCACGCAGCTCACGACCTGGTCTTTTCAAACACCATATAAGAGAACCCGGATACAGGCGAGGGGAAGTTCCGTGATTACTAGTCCAACTTGCTATTTTTTTTCGGAGCATTTGAAATGTACCGGTTTCCTCACCGGACCACTCAATTAACGGATCTGCTACAACCATAGTCAATTTAGGAGAATCGGGAATGGCCATTTCATCTGCAGGAAAGGAAATTATTGGAATCGTCGCATTACGTTTGAATTCTTCTTCAACTGTCTTCCGAATTGCGGGTATTATTTCTGTTTCCTCATCAAGGGATGCGCGGCGGTCAGAGACTACCTTTTTTAACGTAGGCTGATAGCCAATTTTATAACCATCGGATCCTACCTTACGGATAAAATATGATTTAGATTCCAGTTTATAAGCGGCAGTATCTATTGAGGTTGTATCTATTTCGGGTTCACAAAGGGCAAAACGAAGTTCCGGAAGGTGGGCGATTTTGTCAACCTGACCTCCTGAGGATTCAAAAAGGATTGTCGTACCTACCCTTCGGTGAATGTTTTGCAATGGGCCGGATGTATCGGCGTCAAGCGCTTGGGCGTGGGATTGATTATCTGAAATATCAGTATTGATAGCTGCCAGGAGGCGAGATTCACCAAGTTGTCCAAGTACAACACTACGGAATTCCGGAATATCAAGAGGAGCGGAACCGAGGGTGATGAGCGGTTCCTTTCTTGCATTTATATGATCACTTTGAAAAACCTGGGATACCCATTGGGCAAGCATGGACAGAGTTCCGCGGGTCTGCTGGTATTGGGGAAGGGCTTGCCATTTACGTTGAAATACGGAAAGCGTTGCAGGGTGAAATGGATAACAGGTTTCAAAACGTTTATATAACAGATCCTTGGCACTTGCTTCTGAAACAGAAGTATCAACGGAAGTCCATTCGGGAGGAAGCTGGGCGCGGTGCTCAAAATACCATTCGGCATAGGTTTTTGCAACCGCTTTTCTGGTTTCTTCGCGGCCAATACTCTCAAAAAGGCGACGCCTGACAACTTCGCCGATTTCAGCTTCATCATTGGCAATAAGGTCTTTTGCAACACGGCGGACTACTTTGGTAATTTTATCCTGCCACTGCATATCTCGTTCGGTCATTTCCGTCTGGCTTCGGGGTAAACTGATTAGAATCGCTCCGTGGGTAGTGCCGGTGACAGCAATCGTTAAATTCTGGATAAAGGCATAGAATTGCTCATCCATGTTGCGATGGCGGTTAAGAAAATTTAATACTTCATCGAATAATAACAGAACAGGTTTATTCACCGCTTTAAATACCCGGATCAATGCTTCGGTGCCGGGGGGGATGGTTTTTGCGGATTCACCAAGTTCTTTAATACCGGCATCTCCTGCAAGCTGAAAGGCTATATCCAGCCATGGTGTCTCCCTGCCGGGAGTGGGGTCCCAAGAATTGCCGACAAAGGCGGCGACTTTTGCCTCAGGTACACTTGAGAGATTTGCTTCCTTTAGAAGTTCTGCTACGCCTGAATAATCAGCGGCCTTTTTAGCAGAAGTTACCAGGTGATAAAGTGTGGTAAGGGTATGGGTTTTCCCTCCGCCAAATTGAGTAATGAGGGTCATTACCGGGGCGGTGTTGGCGGTTTTGCCGGATAAACGGCGCAACACCATAGCGGTATGTTCCCGCAAGGCGCGGGTAAAACAGGTACGAGAAAAGAACTGTCCGGGGTCACTGTAATCTTCGGGGGCTGTTTTGTTAATTACCTGTTCAAGATGGATGGCAAATTCGTCAGGGTTAAAGGAACGCCCCTCGCGGACTTCCTTTCGGGGAATTGCAACATTATACCAGTATTCCATTTCCAGTTCCTTTTAAAAACAAATACAAATTTTTACCTCGGCATTGCCAACAACATGGCATCCAACAAACGTTTTTCTTCACTACTTGACGGGTATAGGGCAGAAAGGGCGTTAGAAAGACGCAAGAAATCGGGACCACGTTCTTGTTCGGATTTTAGCATGGAACGAAGGCCATTGGTCTGACCTGAAGCCTGAAGCAGCATTGCGGCATGAACACGATCCAGAGTGGTAGCCTGCTGTTGATGAATGAATTCAATATCGCCCAAAGAAGATGAACCTGCCCTTTTTCGTCCGCGAATATGAGGGGTGGACGGTATATCGAAATCAGGAAACAGGGATAGCTGTAGGGCTTGGACAGGATCGCGTTCCAGTTCCTGCGCTACTGCTTGAGCACCTTCATCACCGAAAAGTTGTTTTGCCCGCTCGGTTACCGGGATCAGGCGGACATCGCTTTTTATGGTTTCTATGATACGGCCTTCCCATTTATGCAGATCCACGCCGAGAGGCTGGGCAAAACGGCGGGCTACATCGTAGGTAAGGGTAAAGCCGTTTTTCTTTTTACTACCTGTGTCATCATCATCTTCTTCGTCAGTTGAAGATAAACCGTTTCCCTGTCCGGTAGTACCGCTATCAGGAGAATCACCGCTAGAATTATTATTGGAAGCCTGTAATGTCCACAAAAACAAAGCGGTTAAACGGGCATCTTCTTCAAGCGCCCCTGCGGCTCCGTTACGGGCTTTTGCTTCTGCGGTTCCCAGGACTTGTTCAAGAGCCGAGCGGCCTACTACTTCCCAAACTTTTTCGAGATAACGGGTAAGGGTGACTTCACTCCCATCGGCGGTTTCGACCTTGCTGTACTTGCTAAATATTTCCAGCGCTGGGCCAATACAGGCAAAAATAAGATCCGCGCCGCGGATACCTTCTCCCTGAAGCCGTTCCATCCATTCGCCGACACGTCGGGGAAGTTCCCCCAGAATCTTATCCCAATCGCCAATGGGAGCGTCCTCAGGGCGTGGACGGCAAACAAGGTGTACACTGGTTTCTAGTGCCGCAAAGCCCTGACCGCGCATACGCTGACGACGTTCTGTGGCTATAGGCCAAGAACCCGTGGTACACCAGCCAGCTTGAACAAAGAGCAGAAACCAAGGCCTCCCAGCGGTCGGTCTCTTTATGGGCAAAGACAAAAGAAGCAACACCATCTTCCCGAATGATACGCTTCATTTGGGTAAAAGCCTGCCTCATACCGTATTCATACCATTGACGGTCATGTACACCACCTTCGGAAACGGCACGATTTTCGGTAAGCTCACGAGCCTTTTCGGTCTGCCCAGCAGCAAAGGATTTAGCCAGCCTTTCCTTAAGCCCAAGATGAAGATATCCGTAAAAAAAATCAGAAAGGTGGGCATACGGAATTTGATTTGCATAGGGCGGATCGGTAAAGATGATATCCACCGATTCATCGGGCAATACCGGGTCCAAGGCATTTGCCAACAAGGGAGAAACTGGATGTGGATGGGTACTCGTAAGCAAATGAAGAGCGCTTTGGATACTGCGGACCGAATACCCTAATCCATCGCAATTATTACTTAATGGATTACTTTCCACAAAATCGGCGCGAAACGGAATACCCGAACCCTGTATAAATATAGATTTTACACCTTCTGAAAGCCAGACACAAAGTGAAGTATGATACTGACTGTTATCGGAATAAGCGATATAGAGGCAGGCGGCTAAAGCGTTGAACAGTTCTTTATCATGTATCTTTTTTTGCGCTCCCCGTAGGGCATCTTCAATTATTTCATGAATAATCCAGCGTGAAAATTTCTGACGAGGTGCGAGAACATCTTCCCATGTTTTTATTCCATAAGGTCCAGGAGGAAAAGCCCGTGTGTCATTCTGTGGGAAAGAAGGCATTTCAAAATGAATAGACTTTGCTTTTTCTGCAGCCTTATTAAAGGCTTCAAAGTCTCTTGCAGTTGGTTTAAAATAATCCTTTTTGCCATTAGTACCTTCGCGGGCTATCGCGAAAAGTATTGCATCATCGGATCCGCTGTGTTTGTCCCTCAACTGAGCCTGTACCCGCTCGCGTTGAGTTACCACATGGCACTTCGGACAGGTTGCCTTCATTTTGGCAACCGTACCTTTTTCAATTTCACCATCATTATTGTAGGAAAAAATATCGATAGATGGCTCCGTTGATCCGGAAGGGTATTTAATACGCAAAGCCTTTTTTCGTTGTTTCGATATTGAAAGCTGCAGACCGCGAATTAACGGGATAGTAACGCCGCAGTTTGATCCTTCACACTTGACAGTTCTTGCCCAGAGGTACGCAAGGGGTTTCCGCCCCTGATCATCAGCGGGGTAATATACCGCAAGGCGTTTTTCCGTTTCTTTTAATACCCAATCGGACCAGATATCAAATTGTTTAGTAAGCTCGGTTCCCTTTCGGGGGCACCATTCCAGGGCGATTTTTAAGAGGAGCCATGCGACAGGATTAAGATCGCTGGAAGTAACTTCGCAACCCAAACGCTGGGCTTCAAGCGGGATGGAACCACCACCTGAGAAGGGGTCAAGCACATGGGGATCGTTTCCGTAGGCTGCTTTGATGAGATCATGGGCGGTAGAAACAAATCCGGCAGTATTGACAGAATCCCAGGGGGCGATTTTGGAGACAAAATTAAATAGGGCTTTTTGAAGATCCTTATCTTTTGGGCCTATTTTTTCACTCGATAAAGCTTCTATAGCCTTGTTTTTAAATTCTTTCGGGCAGGCAGCATCACATGGATCAGGCAACAATAATGTTAAGAGCAAAGAACGGCAGGCAGATAAAGGACGGCGAGCCCACCATGAATGGAGCAAAGAAATATGCCCGCTTTCGATGCGGGTTTTACGGTTATTTTCTTCTACACAGGCTAAGTTTACAATCGACAGGGGGAAGTCCACTTCCGCAAGACGTTTACATTCTTTAGGTATCATTTTGATTCTCCGTAGTGCGGAGGATTTTCATGCACTTCCATAGGTTTGGTCATGGCATTAATTGCAAGAGTATAATGAGCGACTTTTTTTACTTCGTTCCAAGGGAATCTCGCCGGGTCTTGTATCGGATCCTGCATTACAGGGTCTGTATCGCAATTTGTTACTATATAGAGCCAATAGCAATCTGGACGGTCTTCGGCAACATGACGTTCATTAGGGGTTAAGAGGATATTTCCCGTAGACGCGCCAATGCCTTTTATTTCGATAAGACGAAGCTCGCCGGAGCAGGGCTTAAGACTGGTAATGTCGTATCCAAGATTTTTCTTATGAATATCATCAACTTGGCAACCACGTTTTTTCTCATATTCTATTACTATCTGCATAGCAATTGCTTCTGTCTCAAGGTTTTGACGTAGATGGCGTACTTCACTGTCTTCGCGGTCAGGATGCGGCAGTACAAGAACACTGGTAATGCGCTCTATACCCTGGAGCGAAAGAGAACGTTGCCTTTCAAGTTCCTCTCTGCGCCTATCACGCCGGGTACGAAGTTCATCATGGCGGTTCTCGGCCATGATGAGGCGGCCTTCGGATCCTGGTGTTTTCATCTCAACTTCGGCAGCAATTTTACCAATTTCTTCATCGGCCTTTTGGATAAGTTCGTTTAGCGATAGTTCAACATGGGAAACTATCCGCTTAAGCTCTAAAAGCCGTTCATTGCGAATTTCTTCAAGAAAGGGCTGATACGCATTAGTCTGCATGAAGGCATCCGCTTCAGGGATAAACGCTACTTGGGGTAAGATATCAGGAATCGTTGCAGGAGTAAAATCGCCTAAGGCGCTACTTTCACAAAGTTCAGGAATTTCATCTTTTTTTAATTGTACAGCAAAGAAACGTTCATGAATAATCTGTCCCAAGCCATCAACTACACGGGCACGGTAAAAATCAATGCGGGTAGCTTGTTCGTTATTCAAAGAATAGAAACAGGTACCCTGGCTAAAGACATCAAGGGCAGATAAAGAAACATGGCGGCGAACTGCCTCAAAAAGGGGATGTCCAGGGGTTACCCATTCCAGGGTATGTTTCTCGGCTATTTCACGGTCAGTTGAACAGCGGGGATACCTGTTTACCAGAGCAGGGAGCCGCCAATCGTCTTCCCGCTCAAAACGATGAAGGGACGAAGGCGTTTTTCCAGGGTCAAAGGTATGGGGTATACCGGCTACAATTTTAAAAGGCATTTTCACGTAATCGGAACTTTCAAAGAGAAAACGGGATATGGTTTCCGGCACTACTCGATGTTCCTGGGCTTTTGCACGGCGTTCCACCAGCATGGCGAGGTTAAGTTTTTTTGATGCAAGGCCTTCCAGAGCATTTTGGCAAATGGCGCGGAATTGCCGTTCATCAACATTTCTTAACAATCTGTCTTCAAGATCGACATCACCAAGTTTTCCGGCATAATAATCGCGCAATACCCGCTCAATATGGGCGGAAGGCAGAACTTCACCCACCACATTGAATACCGCATCGTCATCAAGAGCATTACGGATTTCCTGTAATTTGAAAAGCAGGGTTCCAAGGACTCTGCCTTCAATGGTGTTGGTAGCCACGAAATTGAAGATAAGGCAATCTTTACGTTGACCATAACGATGGATACGCCCCATGCGTTGTTCAAGACGGTTGGGATTCCAGGGGATGTCGTAATTAAAAAGGATATTACAAACCTGAAGATTAATACCTTCACCGGCTGCTTCGGTGGCTACAAGGATTTGTATTGCCCCTTCCCTGAATTGCTGTTCAGTAAAAAGGCGTGTACCGGCTTCATCACGGGAACCGGGTTTCATACTGCCGTGTATACAACCAACACTAAAACCCCACTCTTTGAATTTTGACATGAGGTAATTGAGGGTGTCTTTGAATTCGGTAAACACCAGAAGGCGTTGGTCGTTATGATCAAAAAAACCTTCTGTTTGGAGTAAATCTTTCAGACGGGACAGTTTCGCTTCTACTCCTGCATTTTCTATTTCTTGGGCATGAAGGGCAAGTTCCTTTAACTTTTGTATTTCCTCTTGAATTTGTGTTTCATTCCCTGCAATTGTTATAGCTTCAAGAATTGCTTCGAGGCGTTCGCGTTCAATATCTTCCATTTCATCGAGTTCTTCTTCGGTAGGCAAATCAAGAGGAGCCTGGGTTGCCAGTTGCTGAGCATGTTTGAGACCTTCTTCCAGACGCCGAGCCCGGTTTTCAAGAGAATGGCGCATAGCATAGGTACTGGACGCAAGACGGCGTTGATAGAGGGCCATTAAGAAACCTACAGCACGAGCGCGAGGAGTATCACCCATAGCGGCAGCTTTGACACTTTGTTCTCGAACAAAATTGGTAACCGCTTTGTATAATTCGTACTCAGGGCCGTCAATATTGAAATCAACAGTACGTGTAATTCGCTTGGTGAATATTTTTTTCGCCGCCCAAGTACCATCTTCTTTTTGTTCAGGAAAATAGACCATAGCTTCTTTTGTACGACGCAAATAGAACGGGGCACAACGATTTTCCATGGCCTGATGGATCGACTTAACATCGGCAAAAGCATCAGTATCAAGCAATTGCAAAAAGAGCGTAAAATTGTTTGGATCGCCTCGGTGTGGTGTAGCGGTTAATAAAAGTAGATGATCTGTGGTATCCCTCAGTAATTCACCGAGTCTGTAACGCTGACTTTTATGGGATTCATCGGAAGCGGACATACGGTGAGCTTCGTCTACAATAACGAGATCCCAGCGGGTTTGCTGTAAACCGGGAAGAATATCTTCCCGCTTAGCAAGGTCAAGGGAAGTGATGACTCTTTTTTTCTCCTGCCATTGGTTAAAGCCGAATTGTTCGCGAATATCGCTGCCTTTCATCACTTCGAATTTGGTCTCAAATTTTTCTTTGAGTTCCCGCTGCCACTGGAAAGCAAGGTTGGCTGGACAAACTATCAAAATACGCTCGGCAAGGCCTCGCAGTTCCAGTTCCCGAATTAAAAGGCCCGCCATAATAGTTTTGCCAGCCCCGGCATCGTCGGCAAGAAGAAAACGAACACGAGGCAACTTTAGAAGGTAATCGTAAACAGCTTCTAACTGGTGCGGAAGGGGGTCTACTCTGGATATGGAAAGGCCAAAATAAGGGTCAAATTCATAGGCGATGCCAAGAGAGTAGGCTTGGATTCCCAGACGAAGGAGCCTACCATCACCATTATAGGTATAGATCTCATTTAGAATAGTAAGGGAGGCGATTTCTTCGGGTGTAAGCGTAACTCTACGGAACCGTTCAGTCTGGGTGCCGACCATACCAATAGTTAAAGCGCCTGAACCATCTTCGCGGATGGTCTCTACCTTCATGGGTTCGTTAAAAAGGGGGCTTTTTACTATTTGCCCTTCTCTAATGGGCGGTGCTTCCGGCATGTAAACAAACTCCTTTGGGGAATAGGCTTTCAAAAAGAAAACAAGAAATTATTATATGCCTTTGCAGTGATTTGGGCTATGGGGCAAAAATAATCCAAAAATTAATTAAATGTATGAAAAAGTAGACATATGGCTATTTTGCAACCTTCTACTTTTCTAAATAATGACTTTTTTGGGTTCTATATTGACAGCCTTGTATTCTACCCTAAAAACAACAATACATTTAGTCTCAAAGATCTGGTCTTCGACCTTTTTCCAGACAAATAGCCGAGAGGTGAGAATTCTTCCTATTTTGTCTTTCAGATCCTCATCCATTTGAGGAATGGAACATCCGGCAGGTTTTACCATGGATTTCTACACTGGGGATTTGCCGGGTCTCGCTGTCCTGAAACTAGTAAATCTTCCTAATATGTTTCTATACATAGAATTATCGACCTTGCCTTGCAACCTGAGCCAAAACATGATAAATTTATGGTATACCTAGCGGGGAGGTTCAGTATGCAGCAGGCAGTCATATCGTTTTCCGATGATTTATTGCTCTCGTTAAATATGTCTGTGGGGGAGCTTGTTTCCTCCATGCGGAAAGAATACGCTACAAAGATGTATCAGCAGGGCAAGCTGACCCTTGGACAGGGGGCGGAGTTCTGCGAAATATGCCTCTATGACTTTACTGCTCTCCTTGCCGTTCAATATATTCCGGTTATCAATTATGAAATCGAAGATTTAGACCGGGAGCTTGAAAGCATCGGCGTGATATGATTATTGTCTGTGATTCCATCCCGCTGAATGATGATTCAGATCTTTATTTAAAAGTAAAATTAGTTATTGATTTTTTATCGGAGTCACCGTACTTCCGAAGGAGTTACATAAATATTTTGAATCCCTGGCTATTGGGAAAATAGTAACGAAGTTGTAAGGATTTTACAAATGGAAATGTTGATTGAACGCAGGCCCTATATGCAGCAGTTACGGGAACTTAGGGATGAGCACATTATAAAGGTCATTACCGGAGTACGGCGCTGTGGTAAATCAACCTTATTGGAAATGTTCGCTGATGAATTGCGAAAAACTGTCACTGAAGAGCAAATTCAGTTTTATAACTTTGAAGATCCGGATATTTTTGCCATTGGTGATTACAAGCAAATATACGACCATATCAAAGTAAAGCTTGTCCCAGGAAAAATGAATTATATCTTTCTTGATGAAGTGCAAAACATTACAACCTTCGAGCGTCTTGTGGACGGCCTGTTTATCAAGAAAAATGTCGATCTTTATATCACTGGTTCCAACGCATATCTCCTTTCCGGAGAATTGGCAACCTTGCTGACAGGCCGATATATCGAAATCAGCTCTTTGCCCTTTTCATTTAATGAATATTGGCAATTTAACCTAAATTCCCAAAACTTGTCAAAAAATGAAAGTTTTAGGAATTTAGGGAATAGCCCATCAAATCCCCCAAATTTATCAAAAATGGAACTTTTGGGAAATTTTACCTATACCGGCAGTATTCCACAAGCGGTCAATTTGTCCTTTCGTAATCCTCAACAGGCGGATACCCTTCTTAAAGGAATTTTAAATACCATTATTGAGAAGGACATCTTTACGCGGCGTGAGATTTACAACAAGCCAACCTTCCAGAAAATAGTCGATTTTCTCCTGGATTCTATCGGGTCTTTTGTTTCACCCAGTTCAATTTCCAATGCTTTTAAGAGTGACGGTATTATAATAGACAATAAGACGGTCGCCCAATATTTGGAATATCTTGCTTCGGCGTTTCTTTTCTATAAAGTTCCGCGATACGATATTAAAGGAAAAAATCTTTTACGGACCCTGGACAAGTATTATGTTGCGGATACCGGCTTTCGCAAGGCTCGGCTTGGCAAAAGACTTGAGGAGGATCGCGGCCACTTGCTTGAAAATGTTGTATACCTTGAACTTCTCCGGCGGAACCGTGAAGTCTATGTCGGTAAAATGCGCGATAAAGAAGTTGATTTTGTGGTCATTGATAAGGAAGGGTATGTTTCTTACTATCAGGTTGCATATTTGGTAGTAGATCCGGCGACTTTGGAACGTGAGCTCGCGCCACTCAATGCCATTAAAGATTCCAATCCAAAATATTTGCTGACTACCGATATAGATTTTAATCCTGTATATAATGGTATTCGTAAATTAAATGTTTCCGAATGGCTATCGGAAAAGAATTGAGCCGACGAACGATTTTTCGTAATATAAAAATATTGACTGAAAAAAATATTATCAAGCGAGAGGGTTCTGACAAGACAGGAATAAAGCTACCGGTAGAGTACAATTACTGCGTTCTCATACTTTTTCTACACTCTGTGAATCCTCTGAGAAACGATATGAGAAAATTTAAGGCAATTATGACTGATTCTGACCAATTTAGACCAATGGTGATTGGCTTAATTTCATTTGTGATATACAATTATTACTAAAGATTGAGGCGTAGGCGGCCCTGTAAATCTGTTGGCTCAGCCTTCGTAGGTTCGAATCCTTCACTCCCCAAAGTGAGTTAATTCCTTGCGTTGCAAGGAATTAGAAAATCATTAGTAAGAGCTACCGGGAAAACCGGCGCAATTACTCCAAATCATCTTTAGAAAGAGTCTTTAGAGACTTTCTAAGAGGAGGAGCAATGCGCCGGTTTTATCTTTTTCCAGGCAAGAGCGGAAACTATTTCGCTCAGATTATGGACCTGAATACGGGGACTGTCGTAGTTACCAGGTCAACACGGACAACTAACCGGGACGAGGCGGCAATCATAGCTGGGGAATGGCTCAAAAATGGCTTCCCGGTGGCCCGCGTACAGGCTTACCGCCGCACCGTGGAGGCTACTGGCGGGCTCAAAAACATCCTGCAATCCATCGAAAAGACCTCCGACCTTGACCCGGCGGCGGCGCTTCAAATTGCCGATGCCCTCCGCCGCAGGGGGCTTATCAGCTTCCCTGTAGTAAAGCCCGGAAAAGGAAACCGGGATTTTATCGAGTATCTCAAAGAATTCTGGGATTGGGAAAAATCCCCCTATATCCGGGAAAAGCTCAATCGGGGATATAAAATAGGCAAGCGCCATGCCCTGGAAAGCGGAAACCGCATAGCCCGAAACTGGGAACCCTTTTTTAGGGGCCGCACCCTGGACACTATTACCCGGGAAGATATAAAGAAATTTTCCCTCTGGCTGGGGGAAACCAAAAACGATAAAGGCGAAAAGTACTCCGCCAATTACCTAAACGCCATTTTGATTGCGGGGTTTACCCCGTTGAAGTGGGCAGCCGCTGAAAAGATAATCCCCGCAGATCCCACCGATGGGCTTTTGAGGTTTTCCGGGACTATCAAGAAGCGCGGCGTATTGACCCCGCAAGAAGCGGGGGAACTGTTCTCTATGCCCTGGAAAGACGAGCGGGTCCGCATTGCAAACCGTCTGGCAGCCACTACAGGGCTCAGGCTGGGGGAAGTGTTGGCCTTGCGGGAATCGGACCTTGAGCCGGTAAAGCCTATTTTGTATGTCCGCCATTCATGGAGTATAGACGGGCTAAAGGCTCCCAAAACTAACGAGGAACGCCGGGCAATCCTGCTGCCGGAAATCCGGGCGGAACTGCTGGCCCTCTTAAAAGACAACCCCCACCAGGGCGGGGATAGGTTTATTTTTTACAGCGCCCGCCCCGATACTCCCCTCAGTGAGAATATGCTTGTCCGGGGTTTACACGAAGCAATCGAAAAATTGAATGAGAATCTCAAAGCCGAAAACCGGGAACAGGAAAAAATCGACCAGAAAGGGCGGAATATCGTTTTCCACTCATGGCGGCATTATTACAGCGCCCGGATGCTGGACGAAGCTGAGGCCGAGGAGATTATGCGGACAACGGGGCATAAAACAAAGGCCGTTTTTGATGATTACGCGGATCACATTGAAGCCGAAAACCTTGAAAAAATGGGCAAAGTGGCCGCCAAGGTTTTTGCGAATATCGTCAAGTTTGAAAGGAAGGGGGCATAGCATATTCCAAAATTTTCAGGACAGGGACATCCGGCAGGGGCTAGACATATAAACACACGGTAAGCCCTAGCCGGATGTTCCAGGATTGTATAGAGAGGGGGGTTGAGGGCAAATTTCGGGGGAAATTTAACTATCCCCGAGCGCTCCGATCTATCTAATTTCCTCAAATTCGAGAGAATTAAAAAAAGGGTCCACTTCAAATGCAAGGATTTTTATCTTCAAGATGACAATATTTAATAATATGTCATTATAAATCCGACTTGAATTTTACCATTATTGCCCATCTCCCTATTTTATAGTATTCTGATGAACTATTGTGGTATAAGGAGATACGTCATGCCCAACCCCGTTCAAAATGGTTTTTTATTCTCCCAATTCCTTAAATTCTCCCTTCCCAGAGGTTCCCGATGGGCACAATAATCAAAATTTCCTCCTTCACCAAGGAAATCCTCGCAAAAACCAACATTCCGGTAGTTTTTTGTTCTCCCTCCCCGGTAACCGAACGGCTTTTACATGAAAGCAAACATCGGCAGGTCAGCTTGAATTTACCCCTTGCTAAGGCTCTTACCGCTCAAGACGAAAATTCCCGTCTTCTCCATGTGACCGATGAAGTCCTCAAAATCGTCCCCTCAGGTGGCGCCCCGGTGTACCTTACCGATTATGAAATGTTATTTGACCCACGCTACCGGCTGGATGTATTACGTCTTTTTTGTGATATATCCCGGAAAGTCAAATTGGCCGTTCATTGGCCCGGAACTTTTGAATCAAATACTTTGTATTACGCGGAACCGGGGTGCCCCGATTATCATACCTTCAACATCCAAAATTTTGATATTCTCTGCGTTGCATAAGGAGTAGACCCAATATGAAATACGCCGATTTAATCAGTTTTAATCCTATAGAGAGCGTCCTTGCAATAGCAGAGGCCAATGATAAATCTCAGGCTAGTAACTTAGTCAAAAGTTACGTCATGTCCGATGATATGGCCGAAAAATTACAAATCAACATGCTTTCTCAATTAAAACTGGAAGATGTGGTTGATAATAAAGGCGTGTTTCTGGTCGGTAACTATGGAACCGGTAAAACGCACCTTATGTCCGTTATTTCCGCAGTTGCCAACGATGCTGACAATCTGGCCTTTCTGCAAAATAAAAAATTTGCCGATTATGCAAAGAATATAGCCGGAAAATTTGAAGTTCTTCGCTTCGAGTTAAGCGCCGTTAAAACCTCCTTACGTCAAATAGTCCTGTCCCGGCTCCAGGAAGATTTAAAAGGACGAGGACTTTCTTTCTCTTTTCCCAAAGAAGATGAAACCATCAGCAATAAAGATGTTTTGAAATCCGCCATGGAATTGTTTTCATCTAAACATCCTGATAAGGGTTATTTAATCGTTATAGATGAATTCCTTGATTTTCTTGGCGGCAAAGATGATCATGCGGTCCGTTATGACCTTGGGTTTATGCGTGAACTTGGCGAGATAGTAAAAGAAACCCGCCTGCGGATCATTCTTGGGGTTCAGGAAAAACTGTATGATAACCCCAATTTCAGCTTTGTTTCTCAGACCATCAACAAAATTAAAGACCGCTTTGAACAGGTAGTCATCCGTAAAGAAGATACCGCCTATGTGGTAGCGGAAAGCATCTTGAAAAAGACCGCTGATCAAAAGGCAATTATCCGTGAACATTTGCAAAAATTTACTTCCCTTTATTCCAATATGGATAGCCGTATTGAGGAATATGTAGATTTATTTCCCATACACCCCTCTTATATCGATGTTTTTAATAAAATCTACATGATAGAAAACCGGCATATCCTAAAGAATGTCTCGGAAATTATACGCCGGAATCTGGACAATATACTGTCAGACGAAAGTACCGGAGTTATATCCTTTGACAGCTACTGGTCTTTCATAAAAGAGAACAATGCGCTTCATACCGATCCGAATATTAAGGAAGTGGTGGATAAAAGTGGAAAACTCGAAGACATATTAAACCGCTCTTTCCCCAAAAAATTGTACAAGCCCCTTGCAGTACAGATAATTTTCGCATTAAGTGTCCATCGTCTGACCACTGGCGATACCAGTATTCGCGCCGGTTTAACCAGTGAAAATCTGCGTGATGACCTGTGCCTGTATTTACCCGGAATGCCCGACCAGACTTCCGATACCCTGCAATCAATCGTTCAGACCGTCCTAAAAGACATTATGACCACCGTAAGCGGTCAATATATCGACAGTAATCCCGATAACGGTCAATACTACCTTGAGCTGACCAAGGATATTGACTATGATGAAAAAATTAATCAGCGGGCGGCTGTCCTTGCCGATGACAGTCTGAATAATTACTATTATGACCTTATCTATTCCTCTCTTGAGTGGGACATCCAGGAATATGTGCCTGGCTTTAAAATTTATGAGCATGCCCTTAATTGGCAGTCTCATAATATCTTCCGAAAGGGCTATCTTTTTCTAGGCACCCCCGTAGATCGACCAACCGCACAGCCACCCCGCGATTACTATATATACTTTATACCCCCCTATGGAACCTCCACTTGGAATAATGAAAAAAAGGATGATGAAGTATTTTTCTTTCTTAAACCAAACGAGAGCTTTAAGAATGATCTCAAACTATATGCGGCGGCATTATTAAACCGTGATTTTGCAGACGATAAAAACAAGGCGCAGTACCAGGGCAAAGCCGAAATCTTCAAGAAAAAATTATTGCACTATTTTAGTGAAAATAAAAATACCGGATTTGAAGTCATTTTTAAGGGAGAAAAGAAACAACCCCTTGAAATTATACAAGCCAAATACAATAAAGACAGTACCTTTGTGCAAACTATTGATCTTATTGCAACTATTTGTCTGGATGGATGCTTTTCCACCCTGTATCCGCTAACTCCTTTATACAAAACAAATATTACCCTTAAAAACCTCTCCGATACCGTCCGTTCCGGTATTGAATATATTGCCGGACGTAAAACACAAATAGGCGCCGCGTTTCTTGATAGCTTTGGATTAATTGATACCGATTCGGTATCAATTAAGAATTCAAAATACGCCCAGTATTATTTGCAGAAATTGGAAGCCCTTCCGGAGGACACAGTCATAAATTTTACTGATATATATGAAAATATTTCAGCCGAATATATCGATAAACAGTTTAAAATTAGTTATGATATATTGCCGGTTGTCTTCTTAAGTTTGGTCTATTCAGGGAAAGCGGTATTATCTCTTAAGAATACCATCATAACCGCTTCCAATATCGAAAATTTGGTAAAGACGCCCGGCGCCGATATTAACGAATTTAAATACCTCTCAAGGCCTAAAGATGTTCAACTAACTGAGCTTGCCCATCTTTTTGACGTATTAGGCTTACAGAGCGCTTTAATACTGAATCCAGCAACTCGGGAAAAAGCCCTGGATAAGTTATTGGCAGAAGCAAAAGTCTTGACCGATAAAGCAGTAATCGCTGCCAGCAAACTGAATGATAACTTTGAACTATGGGGTGAACCTCTGTCTCCGTCCCATATCGCCGCTGAGTACAAAATTTCGACAAAATCGGTTTCCGATACTTTGGGCAATTTTCACGCACGATTTAATACCGTAGCCAAACTCAATAATTTTACCCTTTCAACGGGCGAAATTGATAAACTTGCGAAAGATATAGGCAACGTAAAAATAGTCGGTGAATATGAAACCTTAAAGGCCGAAACCTATCCCAATGTACTTTACATGGTTAATCTTGAAAGCATCGACTTGGGCGCCGCCATACGGGGTGAAATTGAAGCGGCAAAAGAGGCGTTCAGGAAAATCCGTGATGCCATTCCGCAATCCTTGGATGGAATTACGGGAGCACAGCAAATAAACGAAACCTTATCCAAGGTTAAAGAAAAATATATCAACCTCTATTTTGAGGAACATAAAAAGAAGCGCCTTAACAACAGCGACGCAAAGAAAAAAGGCGATATTATCGCATCCCCTAATCTCACCGCGCTTAAACAGCTTAGGAAAATAAGTATCCTTTCTACTTCAAAACTGGATACCATCGAAAAAGAGCTTGCCAGTCTTAAAGTATGTTATGAACTTACCACCGACATGCTTAAAACAAGCCATTTTTGTACCAAATGTAATTTTATGCTGGGCGCCCAGGATTTGCCTATTCACGGTAAGTTGGAAGAATTAAGTGACCGTATCGATACACTTTTAGCTGAGTGGAATACCACATTGCTCAATACCGTTTCAGATCCCTTAGTGTTGGAACAAAAGCAATATCTTTCTGCGGATCAACAGAAATGTATTGATGATTACATAGCCGCCAAAAAATTGCCCCAGACTATCGATCAGTTTTTTGTCAATGCTATCATAGCCTTATTGCATGGTTTTGAGCCTGTCACTATTCCGGCAATGGACCTTATTGACAAACTGGATGCTCTTGGTCCCTGCGAAGTTGAAAAATTCAAGGTGGAAATTACTGGTATAATCAATTCCTATACCGAAGGTAAGGATAAGTCCAAACTGCGTATCGTGATAAAGAGGTAGGTAAATATTGTGGAAAGGCGAAAATTGACCAAGACCGATATAGATAAAGTCCGAAACATCGAAGGCTTCCCTATTGCCAAGGATGAGGATATTATCGCCCTGTCAGACCCGCCGTATTATACCGCCTGCCCCAATCCCTTTATCGAGGATTTTATTAAAGAACACGGAACGCCTTACAATGAGGCGACCGACACTTACCATCGGGAACCATTTGCGGCTGATGTGAGTGAGGGGAAGAACGATCCGATTTACAATGCCCATAGCTACCATACCAAAGTTCCCCATAAAGCGATAATGCGGTATATTTTGCATTATACCAAGCCCGGTGACATTGTGTTTGATGGTTTTTGTGGAACCGGTATGACCGGTGTTGCTGCCCAGATGTGTGGTTGTCCTGATGAAGAATTCAAACAGAAGATAGAAAATGAAATGCCTGGAATAGAATGGGGCGCCAGAAAAGCCATCTTGAATGATTTATCCCCTGCGGCAACTTTTATTGCGTACAATTATAATACACCAGTTGATGTTGAAGAGTTCCGTAAAGAAGCGGAACATATTCTTGCAGAGTGTGAAACAGAATGCGGCTGGATGTATGAAACGATTCATGTTGATAAGAGTGGAAACCCAGTAATGGATTTACATGGGAATCCGGTTAAAGGGCGGATAAATTATACTGTGTGGTCTGATGTATTTATTTGCCCGACATGCTCAAATGAAATTGTTTATTGGCATGTAGCAATAGATGCTGATACCGAGAAAGTCATGGCTACTTTTGATTGTCCTCACTGTGGAAGTAACCTCAAAAAGCAAGATTGTAATTATTCACAAGAAACCCATTATGATATCGGACTAAGAACAAATGTGACTATTTCTAAACAAATTCCGGTACGTATACATTATACAATTGGTGGAAAACGATATACAAAAACGCCTGATGAGTTTGATTATGCTCTGATTGAAAAAATCAGTAATGAAGAAATACCTTTTTGGTATCCTACGAATAGAATGTGCGAAGGTAGTGAGAGTCGCCGAAACGACCGTTACGGTATTACTCACATACATCAATATTATACAAAACGGAATTTATGGTCATTGGCCGTAGCTGTCAATAAAGCTAATAATAATCGTACGTTATTTATTCTTACAGCTATAATGAAAACACTTACTAAAATGTTTCGTTGGGCTCCACATGGTAAGCATACGGCAGGAATGTCGGGAACGCTATATCTGCCATCAGTTACACACGAATATCCAATTTTTGGCGCAATAGAGCGTAGAATCGCATTGTATAAAGATCTGCTTAATGTTGCAGAAAAATACTCAAATGATACACTAATTTCATGTAGTGACTTGGCAAATACTTTTTTACCAAATGATTCCATTGACTATATTTTCACTGATCCACCATTTGGCGGTAATCTCAACTATTCAGAGCTAAGCTTTATTTGGGAAACATGGCTCAAGGTTATCACGAACAATAAGACAGAAGCGATTATTAATACTGTACATCATAAAGGCTTGCCAGAGTATCAAGCATTAATGACGCATTGCTTTTTTGAATATTATCGTGTGTTAAAACCTGGTCGATGGATGACAGTAGAGTTTCATAACTCTCAGAACTCTGTTTGGAACACCATTCAGGAAGCTTTGCAGCGAACAGGCTTCATCCTTGCCGATGTACGAACATTAGATAAACAACAAAGTAGTTTTAAGCAGGTAACAACTAGCTCTGCGGTTAAACAAGACCTTGTAATCTCCGCCTATAAGCCAAAAAATAATTTTAAAAAAGAATTTATTGCTAAAGCAGGAAGCCTTGAAACAGCGTGGACCTTCATTAGTCAGCACCTAGAACAGCTTCCGGTAGCAGTTATTAAAGACAAAAAAATAGAACTTATTACCGAGCGACAGGCTTATCTTCTTTTTGACCGCATGGTAGCTTATCATATTATGAACGGCATTTCCGTTCCCCTTGATGCATCCGATTTCTATAAAGGTCTGGATGAAAAGTTTCTATGCCGTGATACCATGTATTTTCTTCCCAATCAGGTCAATGAGTATGATACCGCCCGTATCAAGAACGAAGTAGAAAAACCTGAACTGGAACTCTTTGTAACCAACGAAAGAACTGCGATTGCTTGGTTATATAGTCAATTAGAGACCCCTCAAACTTATGGGGAAATCCAACCGAAATTTATGCGTGAAGGAAAGACCACCGATAAATACGAAGCGATCCCCGAACTTATGGTCATGTTGGAAGAAAATTTTATACAAGATGACAACGGCAAGTGGTATGTTCCTGACCGTACAAAAGAGGGAGATGTTGTCAAATTACGCGAAAAGAATTTACTCAAAGATTTTAACTCCTATCTTATAACCCCTGGTAAACTTAAACAATTCCGTACCGAAGCCATCCGCGTTGGTTTTGCCCGCCTTTGGGCAGATAAAAACTATAAACTCATCGTAGAAACAGCAGAACGCTTGCCGGAATCAGTCATTCAGGAAGATGATAAACTTCTTATGTATTATGATATTAGCTTGGGAAGGGTGTAATTATGAGTGATTTAATACACTATTATATCATACTCCTAAATATTCCTTTTATTTGTGATAAAAAGATATTAAATATTTCAGTGTGTGACATTAATAGAAAAAATATTAAAAAAATTATTTGTATCTCTTTATGCTATAAGGATTTATATGTTTATCAAAAAAGTAATGTCGATATAAATATTAAATTATATAATGCGGAGTGTGACATATGAACATTCGGGAATTTCTCGAATGTAATGGGCCTTCGCTATCCTCTAAAATAAAAAAACAGCTAATGGCTGAAGGTATGTCAGACGAGGCGGCACGACAAGCAATCTCAAGATTAAAAGGTGAAATCTACCGTCTGACTGAAATTAAGTTCCCTAAGCGAGAAACTTTTCTATATCTAAAGAGTCAATATAAATCTGATATATTTTATTATAACTTATCTAGTGCTATTGAAGAAACATCTTCCATACATAAATGCATAATAAGTGGATTGAGAAATTTTGGAGGCTGCCTTCCAATAGAAAAATTAAAAGTACTTTCTGGATGTCCCCAAGCCCGTAAAAAGAAAAAAACTTTTGACCAAACGCTTCATGAGTTAGAAGCGGTAAATCTAGTCTATAATAACGAAGAATTTTATTATTTAAACGATTCCCTGAAGATAAACAATGAATTGTACAACGACAATAAATTAATACTATATCTTAATGATTTTATAAAAGAAAGTCTTGCCTTGTGGTTACGAAAAAATAGTTTAGTTAGCTATGAAGCAGTTTCTTTTTATGGTGACTTCTCCAGTTATATTTGGGATATTACTGCTCCATCATATTTATTGCCATTTATTAAAATAAAAGCCGATGCTACAAAACCAGGGTTTATAGTTGCTGATATTATCCCTCAATCTGATATAGGCAATACAGATATTGATTATTTTATACGTAAAGTCGAAAGTTGTTTTCTGGAAAAAAATACAAGACCATTTATTCCTATTATTTTAGGATATAGTTTTGAACATGAAACGTTGAAATTTTTAAAAAGCAAGAATATTCTTGTGTCAACAATTTATAATTTTTTTGGTGAAGAAATTGAAAAAATCTTAAAGAATATTGAAAAAACATTGAAGGCAACCGCTATTAATGATGTTAATAGCATAGAAAATATTAATACCATATTAACTGCTGTGTCAAAAATTGAAGGCGAGACAAATAATCTTCGTGGGCATTTTTTTGAACTTATAGCTGGTCATGTTGTATCAAATATATATGCAGGAATCCCCAGGCTTAATCAAAAGATTGCACATGAAGGTAAAAAAGCAGAAATAGATATTTTGATAATAACTTCAAAAGAGATAATAATATATGAATGTAAAGGTTATATTAATTCAAGATTAGTTTCTAATACTGATATTGAAAAATGGAAAAATAAAATATCAATTATTTATAATTATTTTAAGAGCAAAGACGAACATTCAAATAAAAAGGTTGTTTTTAATTATTGGACAACTAGTGATTTTTCAGATGATGCCAAGAATAATTTGATGGAATTTAGTAATGATTTGAGGAAATATGTTGTAAGAAAAATGAATGGAAATGAGATATTTAATTATTCAAAAGAATTAAATCTGGAAAATATTTGTGGTATACTTAAACAATATTTTCCATATAACAACAAGGCGGTTAGGACTTATTTATGATAATAACTAAAGCCAATATTATAAATTATAAATGCTTTGCAGGAAAATTTCCTATTAACTTTAAAGATGGTATTAACATCATAGTCGGAGACAATGAGTCTGGAAAATCAACAATTTTAGAAGCAATAAATATTGCATTAACGGGTACTTTAAATGGAAGACCTTTAAGGTATGAATTAAATCAATATTTATTTAATAAGGATATAGTATCATCTTACCTTAGTAGTCTAAAAAGCAAGATTAAACAGGACCTTCCTTCTATTATCATTGAAGTATTTTTTTCTATTGATGATAACCCAAAATTTTTAGGAACAAATAATAGTGAAAGAATTGAAAGTTCTGGGGTTGTATATAAAATTGAATTTGATGATAGTTTTAAAAGTGAATATCAGGAATTAATAAAATCGAGTGAGCAGCTAGACACTATCCCAATCGAATACTATAAAATTTCATGGTATTCTTTTGCTGAAGAATACTTTCCAACAGCTAGATCAATACCTATAAAATCAGCATTAATTGATTCTTCATCCGCAAGATTGCAAAATAGCTCTGATATATATATATCAAAAATCATTCAAAATAATTTAGAAGATATAGAAAAAATTAATTTATCGCAGGCATATAGAAAAATGAAAGAGTCTTTTGGTAAAGACGATTCCGTTATTTCAATTAATAAAAAGATACAAGATAATATAATAATTACAAAAAAGAAAATAGAAATATCAGCTGAATTGCCAACTCAATCCGCATGGGAATCTTCATTAATGACATTCGTTGATGATACCCCATTTCAACAAATAGGCAAAGGTGAACAATGCGTAATAAAAACAAATCTTGCCTTGGAGCATAAAAAAAGCCAAGAAGCAGCTTTAATTCTTCTCGAAGAACCCGAAAATCATTTGACATATACAAAGCTCAATGAATTAATTAATAATATACAAAATAGATATAGCGACAAGCAGATTATAATTACAACACATAATAGTTTTGTAGCCAATAAATTAGATTTGAAGAATTTAATATTATTAAACAACCACAAAACTGCCCGCTTAGACAAACTCAATATTGAGACATACAACTTTTTCAAGAAATTGGCTGGTTATCCCACTTTACGTCTTATACTATGTAAAAAAGCTGTATTAGTAGAAGGAGATTCTGATGAATTGATATTTCAAAAAGCTTATCTTAATAAATTCTCAAAATTACCGGTACAAGATGGTATAGATGTTATATCTGTAGGTCTATCCTTTAAAAGATTTCTCGAAATTGCTGCAAAAATTGAGAAAAAAGTAGCGGTAATTACCGACAATGATGGTAATTATAAAGAAAAAATCGAAAAAAAATATGACGCCTTTAAAGAAATTAAACATATCGAAATATTTGCGGATACCAATGAAATATTAAATACTCTTGAACCGCAATTTGTTAATTCCAATACGGAGAACCTTCAAGAATTGTGTAAAATTATTCATATTGATTATTCAAAATATAATAATTTTGATAGCATTGTCGATTATATGAAGAAAAATAAAACAGAGTGGGCTTTAGCAGTTTTTGAAACAGATAATGCTATTAATTTTCCTGAATATATTAAAAAAGCGGTGGAATGGTGTAATGAATAATGCTTTTTATATTGCAGCTGCTGGTTCAGGCAAGACTACATTTTTAATTAATGAGGCATTAAAAAAAGATGCTTCGGTCTTAATAACAACATATACAATTTCCAATAAAGATGAAATTAAAACAAAAATTATTAATAAACTAGGATATGTACCCTCTAATATTGAAATTCAAACATGGTATGATTTTCTTTTAGCCAATGGGGTTAGACCGTATAAGGGTGCTATGGACGATGGATTATATAAAGAACACATTGGATTTACCTTTTCCAATGGGATTTCTGGTTTAAAATGTACGATGAAGAATGGAACACCGGTTTATTATAGCGAAGAAGAAATATATAATCATTATTTTACAAAGAATATTAAAATATTTTCTGATAAGACTTCAAAATTTACTGTCAAATGTAATGATAGGATTGGAAATAAAATAATTGAAAGAATAAATAAAATATTTGCATATATTTTTATAGATGAAGCTCAAGATTTAACAGGTTATGATTTAGATATTATAAAGCTTTTATTCAAATCAAGTAGTGAGATTATCCTTGTTGGAGACCCAAGACAAACTGTATATTTAACGCATCAATCAAAAAAATATATAAAATATCAGTATGGCAATATTCGAAGTTTTTTTGAAAATGAATTAGGTAAAAAGATAAGCTGTACAATTGATGAAGAAATACTTAATGCATCACATAGAAATAACCAATATATCTGTAATTATTCCACAAAATTATATCAAAATATGAAAAGAACCAATGCCTGCAAATGTACTGAATGCAGGACTTATGATATTGATCATGAAGGGATATTTATAATTAAGGAAGATGACATAGCAAATTATTTAGAAAAATATATGCCTGTTCAACTTAGGCCAGATAAAACAGTTTCTTGTGACGATAGATTCCCCGCCCATAATTTTGGAGAATCAAAAGGATTGACATTTAATAGAGTTTTAATACATCCTACAAAAACTATGACTGCATGGATTAAAGATAATTCTAAGCCTTTAGCTGATATGACAAGAGCAAAACTATATGTAGCAATAACAAGGGCAAGGTTTAGTGTGGGAATAATCATAAATTATAGTAACAAAGATATAAATACGCATGGTTATTGTTTTAATGATGAATTATTAATACCATATAATCCAGATGAAGGGGTAAGATAAAAATGAATGCTAAAAAAATCATTGGCCTCTTAATTCAAGGAGAAAGCCTTACGGTTGAATTTAAGGAGTGTAAAAATGCCTTAAGCAACAATATTTTTGAAACGGTCTGCTCTTTCTCGAATCGTTATGGTGGCTATATTTTTCTTGGAGTAAATGATAGTGGCGATATTATAGGGGTTAATCAGAATTCCATACCGGGTTTAAAGAAAAATTTTGCTAATATGTTAAATAACCCTGAAAAAATATCCCCAACATTGTTTCTTAGTCTTGAGGAACTAGAAATAAAGGAAAAAACCATATTGTATGTATATATACCTCAAAGTTCCCAGGTAGAACTCTGTTCCGGTAAAATATTTGATCGAATCGAAGATGCCGATATTGACATCACCAAATCGACCGATTTAGTAGCCAATCTCTATAACCGGAAATCCATGACTTTTACCGAACGTAAACTTTTCCCCTATGTAACAAAAAAGGAACTTCGACCTGAATTAATAAAACGCGCTCGGCAAATGGCATTAAATAAAATTTCTGACCATCCATGGAAAAACCTATCTGATATGGATTTATTTAAAAGTGCAGGTCTTTATGAAGAAAATTGGGTAACCAATGAGAAAGGGTTTAATCTGGCCGCAGTCCTTCTCTTTGGTCGGGATGAAGTAATCCGTTCTTGTGTCCCCGGCTATATAACCGATGCCTTATTACGCAAAGAAAATCTGGATCGTTACGATGATCGTCTAATGGTAGAAACAAACCTTATTGACAGTTTTGAACTTCTTATGGAATTTGTGGCAAAACACACACTGGATAGATTCTTTCTTGTGGATAATAAGAATGTTAGTGTACGGAGCTGGATCGCGAGAGAAATAATAAGCAATAGTCTTGTCCATCGGGAATATGCAAGTGTATTTCCTGCAAAAATTGTTATAGAAAAAGATCGTATATATGCGGAAAATTGGAACAAGGCGCTTAAACCGGGACGCATTACACCGGAGGATTTTACCCCCTATCCCAAAAACCCAATTTTAGCCCGTTTCTTTGTAAATATCGGGTTAGCTGATCAATTAGGTTCCGGTGTGCGGAATCTCTATAAATACACGAAAATCTACTCCGGCAGCGAACCGGAACTACTGGAAGGGGACATTTTCAAGACCACCGTTTTGTTGACCGCGGAGGGCAAACCTAGCGATAAACCTAGCGATAAACCTAGCGATAAACCTAGCGATAAACCTAGCGATAAACCTAGCGATAAATTGTCCCCGGCAGAAGGAAATTTTATGGAATCGATACTTCCTTATCTCAAGGAAAAAGGACAGATAGATGTAAAAACAGCTAGTAGTATATCCGGAAAATCAACCGCAAGAATAAAGCAGATTTTTACAAAATTAATCGAGGCTGGCATCCTGGAAAAACTCGGCGCCAATAAAAATCGAACCTACCAACTGGTGAAAAAATAATGCCAAGCGTTGGTGACTATGTATACGATAAAGCAAATAAATCACGTGTTCAAATAGTAGCGGTAAATAATTTATGGAATTATACCTCATACACCGTATTTAATAGCGTTACCAATAACGTATATAAAATACTCGAATCTGATATTACAACTGATGTTGTAGAAAATGACTCAAATGAGAACTATCTTCGTTATATTGCTCTGTTAACAAAAATCAAGCATGAGATAGCAAATGGGGTTATTACCAAACTATCCAACAATGTTATTCCATTACCCCATCAGCTTTATGTTTTAAATCGTGCAATATCAAGCAATAAAGTTCGCTATATTCTTGCCGATGAAGTCGGTCTTGGTAAAACCATAGAAGCCGGTCTTATTCTAAAAGAACTCAAAGCCCGTGGTCTTGTAAAGCGTACCCTTGTAGTCTGTCCGACAGGGCTTGTTACCCAATGGAATATGGAGCTTCAGGATAAGTTCAGCGAAATATTTAATATTATCAGACCGGAAGATTATAACACTATACGCCGTATTACCAATGTTAAAGAAGTTTATAGCCAGTTTAATCAAGTCATATCACCTATGGATTCCATAAAGCCTTTAACTCAAAGGGCAGGATGGACAGAAGAACAAATTACTCAATACAATGAGGAACGGATTTACTCAATTATCAACAGCGGTTGGGATTTAATCATCATTGATGAAGCCCACCGTGTCGCAGGTAGTTCAGGCGAAGTTGCAAGGCATAAATTAGGACAGCTTCTGGCAGCCGCTAGCCCCTATTTGCTTTTATTAACCGCAACGCCCCACAACGGAAAAACAGACTCTTTTTTACGATTGGTTAGGCTTATTGACGAAAAGGCTTTTCCAAATGCACGGGCAGTAATAAAAGAACAAGTTGCCCCCTATGTAATTCGGACAGAAAAACGCGAGGCCATAGACAATATCGGCAAAAAATTGTTTAAAAAAAGAATAACCATTACCATTTCACTCCATTGGGATGAACGCCATACTATGCAGAAAGAATTATATACCTTGGTTTCTGAATATGTATCTAAAAATTATAATAAAGCAGCCCGTAATCGCAGTAAAAACATGTGGTACATTATGCTTCTTATTATGATGCAGCGTCTGGTTACCAGCAGTACACGCGCTATAAAGGAAAGCCTGGAAAAACGCATCACCATACTGAAAGAAGATTATGAGTTATACAGAGATTTGCTTGAAGAAATCCCCGATGATGTTGAAAGTCTTATGGAAGCTTCGCTAAAGGCAACATCATTAGATATCGAAAGCGAAATACATGAATTAGGTCGCGTGCTTTCTGTTGCAAAACAGGCTGAATATCAATACCTTGATGTTAAAATTGATAAACTCTACGAAATTATTGACACAATATTTAGTCAGGATAAAAAAAGAAAAATCCTAATTTTTACAGAGTTTATTGTCACACAAAATTACCTCAATGAAATGCTTCAGAAAAGAGGTTATATCATTTCTCTTTTAAACGGAAATATGAATATTGAGGATAGAAATATAGTGTTGCAAAATTTTAAGGACAATGCCTGTATTCTCATTTCCACCGATGCTGGCGGTGAAGGTATTAACTTACAATTTTCCAATTTTATCATAAATTATGGACCTCCCATGGAATCCAATGAAAATTGAACAGCGCATTGGCCGTATTGACCGTATAGGTCAAAAAAATGATGTATATGTATATAATTTTATTCTTGCAGATACTGTGGAAAACCGTGTTAAGAAAGTGCTGGAAACAAAGCTTCAAACCATACTGGCAGAACTTGGTATAGATAAATATTCAGATGTTCTTGATACAGAAATATCGGATATAAATTATACAAAAGCTTATATGGACTCAATAATATATCCAAGTATTGACATCGAAAATAACGTCAGAGATATTGAGCAGGATTTTAAAATTCAAATCGAAAACGCCAATAAAATTAAAAATCTTATGAAAGAATCAAAACAATTAGAAAATCTGGTAGGCAAAGAAAATATTTTTGATATAGATACTGCTTTATCTCAAATGATTGCCTATTTCGAAAATTCAAAAGGAAATAATATATTAGCCTTGGATGATTATTCACTAGAAAATCCTATAATAAATGAACATATCAATAAAAACATTGTATATAATATAAATAGTGTAGTTTTGAATATAGCCATTCAGGATTTTTCAAATGAAAAAGGATATTTCATTATATGGTCTCTAACGCTGTTCTCAGATAAAAAGTACACTAAATATATTCCTTTATTTATTAATGACAGTTATATTTTACGGCCCCTTGCAGGGCAGAAGATTTGGGATGCCATATTAAACAATAATAAAATAATCATTTCTTCTCAAAGTGATCCACTTAATAGCAAAACATGGGAACATTTGGAGAAACAGTCGATGGAATATATTCATAATATTTTCATAGAAAATAAAAAAATTATAGAAGATAAGAATGAAGAAAATTATAATAAATATATGTATGTCATTAATGCCCGTTTAGAAGCAGCGGAAAATATAGGAATTGACCATATAAAGAAACATAAAGTTCATTCCATTATAAGAGAAAGAGAGGAATATCAACGCAATTATTCGCTTATTAATAAAATCATCCCCGATTTATCCCCAGTGCTTATGGTCCGCATGGAGTAATGAGATGTTTTTTACAAGATTAAAAGAAATATTTGATAAACTATATGTTCCCCATGTTATTTTTTATGATTGTTATGATTTTTCTAAATATTGTGATTATCTTGTTATTTTAGAATCATTGGGATATAATATAGTTGAATATAAAAATGTTGAAATGTTCAGAATCGAATACGAAAATATTATTAAGAATTCAGAAAATAAATATGCCATAATAATCAATAATAATATTTATGTTCCTTATGACATTATAAAAAATTGTGAAATAATTACATTATCGCTAAAATTGATATTCCCTTACTTGAACAACGCATATTTAGAGAAATACAAGCATGACTTAGATTTAATCAGCTTTGCTTATAAAGAATGTTATTCTGATTTATCAGACGAAAAAGAAACCGAGAAATTTATAACTAATATAGTATTTTCTGATGAAATGATATATCAATATATCATTGAAATTTTAATAAAAAAATTATATGAAATATGTCAAAATGCCCCATCATATTTTGAATGGTTAAAAGCAGGACAGATAAAAGCAAAAATTGATTATTATGGTTCAAAAATAAATACAATAATCGATACAGATTTTTTATTGGATCCTTTTTATAACTATATAATGACTGGTTATGGAAAACTGTCATTGGAATCAAATAATGCATTCCCGGTAATATTATCTAAAGTTCTACCATTCATCGCTAAAAATAAATTTGCTCTTATCGTAATGGACGGTATGTCTTTGTTTGATTTTGAAATATTATCAAGATATTTTGTAGAAATTCAATACGAATATTTTAATTCTTTTGCATTAATTCCGACCATGACTTCTATTTCTCGTCAATGCTTGCTATCTGGTAAATATCCCATAAAATTATCAGAACCTTTTAATTTAAGTAAAGAAGAAAAAGAATTCATTCAAGCAATGAGTGAATTAGGATATAAGCAAAATACCATCCAGTATTCAAGAGGCTATAACCCAGAGGTTAGTCCTTTGACCAAGGCCTTATGCATTATAATTAATGATATAGATGATATTGTACACGGACAACAACAAGGCCGTCAAGGGATGTTAAGGGAGATTGATTTACTTGGAAAGAAAGGAAAATTACAATCCTTGATAAAAGAACTATTTGAAAATGGATTTTCGGTATATATTACTTCCGATCACGGGAACACGCCATGCACTGGTATTGGCGCCATGCGCGGCTTGGGTATAGAAGTAGAAACAAAATCAAAACGTATGCTTGTTCTAAAAGATTTTGCCAAACTTAATAAAACAGTACAAGAAAATACTATAGAATATCCTGGTTATTATCTTGATAAAAAATATAAATACTTAATTTGTAAAGATGGTATTTCATTTGACAATATAGATGACGAAGTAATGACACATGGCGGTATCTCTATAGATGAGGTAATAGTTCCTTTTATTAAGATAAGGTCGGTATAACATGTTAAAGTCTGTTGGTTTCCTACGCGCCGTTAGCAATGCATGGCTTGACAAAACAGTTGAGCTATATTTGACCGGACTTGATCCTGATAAAATCAGAGAAGAATTAACCAATCATATTTCTTTTGAACTCAAGGGAAAAGAAAGTATACGGAAAACCATTGATGTTTTAATGGCAACATGGATAAACATTAATACAGAAAATCAGCAAGCCAGAAAAACAGCAATAACAGCATATAAAAATTGCGCGGAAAACCATAATATTCAGCATTATTGTATGCTTCTTCTAGCTTATCCCGTATTTAATGATTTCTGTAATCTCATAGGTAAAATATCAAAAATGCAGGATACTTTTACCAAATCATGGCTTAGGGATAAATTATTTGAACAATGGGGTGACAGGGTCTCCATTGACAATTCTTTAAAGTATTTGATTCAAACACTTCTATCATTACAAATTCTTGAGAGAATTGGGGTAGGAAAATATCAAATAAAAAAACATGAAATAATGGACAATCAAAATAAAATACTATTATTACATGCATTAGCCCTATTAGGAGGGACAAAATATTGTGTATTATCATCTGCAAATTTCCAGCCAATTTTATTCCCTTACATTGTTGAATTTTCTCCAGAATTAATACTTAATAATTCAATACTTGAATTATGCATATTCCAGGGGAAGGCAATTATATCATTAAAAAAAGATGGCTAATATTTCAATTCTTTTTCTTATCCAGCAGGATTTTGCCCTATCCACATACTACATAAGAAATCCTCATCGCATTATTCGTAACCGTCAATTTAAGCGGTGAACATATTCCAGGGAAGCAAATTTTCCCAGTCTTCCGTGGACACGGC
>NZ_AEEA01000003.1 GCF_000297095.1 Treponema primitia ZAS-1
ACTAAAAGAGAAACAGGAGGGGTTTACTCTCTCCACTCCGCTGCGCTCCGTTCCGGTCGCAAACCCGTCCCTCAACGGCTCAAAGGGGGAGGCGCAGCCCACGGCCGTAGCCGTGGACCGGAAAGTAAAAAAAACACCGGCATCCATGCCGCTGTTTTTTTCTCACAGGCGGCGTCCTGCCGCCCCGCCCATACACCACCACAGAGGGGCGTACTATGCCCACCCAGATTTTCGTCTTCCCATGAAACCCAGCGAACTTCATCTCCCGGCTGATGTAAGACGTAATCTTCACCGCTGATGAAAACCCACTCCCCGCAAACCGTTACATCTATCGGCAAAGACCGCCACCCCTTTGGGTAGGCGGCATGAGTCCCTGGTGGAAACTCTTCAAGTCCCCAAAAGGCTTCGCCACTTCTTCCGTAAACCCGCCCATCCCTTCGGGCAGGGCGGGCCTCAGTCCCGAACTGTGTTGCTGCAGATGCGTAAACCACCCCTACGGGGCAGCCTGATTCCCCTAAGTGGTTTCACTGCTTTTTTCGTAAAACCCGCTACCCCTTCGGGGAAACGGACCGTGTCCTGAATTGCGTAGTTACCGATGGATGAACCGTTCCTTGCGGGAGCCTCCCTCGCCACAAGGCGAGTTCTTGACCGAGGTCCCGAGCAGCATCGCCACCGTTAGGTGTACCACCCCCTACGAGGCGGCCTGATGAATTCCACCCAGCGCCAGCCTGATAATTTTCTAATGTATGGTTAGTGCAGGATAAAATCAATTTTGGGAAAGCTCCTATAGGGCTTTTCTTTCTTATATACTTTCCCTTTTTTATACCTTTATGCTACACAAAAAGAAGAATACTACATTGTAAAGAATAAAAAGGAGATTTGACCTTAATTCAAATTGAATTCTTGATTGATATTTTTTATGATAAGGGGGGAGCGTGCGTCCCCTAAAATTGCTCATTTTTGTTAGCCTTGTTATTTTTTAATGCAGCCCTGCCTTACAGTACCGGAAAATGTCTCATTAAAGACCAGTACAGACTAGTCAAGATAAACACAGCTCACAAGAAAAAAAGAATCCCTGCTTTCTTAATGACCAAAATGGAAAGGGGCGCGGGGAAACCGGAGACCGTAAATATGCTATGTCCTTGTCTAATTGAAAATGTGGGAGGTATAGGCTTAATAAATGTCTTTATTTTGATAACTTATTAAGTCTAACCAAACTTTTAAATCGTAACTACTATTCCTTAATCGTAATATTCACCCAATGCCGCGCTTCGCTGGTTCGTTTCTGTCCAATTCCCAGCTCCTTTAAACGCATCCCAAAGAACTTTTCAGAACAAGCATGTTCATTGTTTTCTTCGCACCAGTCCTGGTAGCATTTGAAAAGCTCTCGTGATCGTATTCTCACCCCCGGCTTCTGATCACAGCGATCCTTTATGAAGCTGCCGATAATATCCATTTCCTCCCGGTATTCATCGGTAGCATTTTTCACCTCCGCAGGTATGGTCAGCCCTTCTGTTTTCCACCGCATGGCCCCTTTAATAAGCCAGTTTAATATTCCTGAAGATTCAGCAATAAGTTTATCCCCTAAATGCAGATCCCTTTTTGATTCGTCAATCGTGGTATTAAAGGGGATAGTTCTGATCCGCCGCCAAATCCCATGATCGGTCCCGCTGATTGTTGGCTTATGGTTTGTGGCCATAAATATCTTGAAAGTCGGAAAGAAATCAAAATATTCCCCGTATAGGAACCGGGCGGTCATCCGGTCATTGCCGGTGATCTGTTTAATCAGGGATTCCGACAATCTCCGTCCCTGTTCCGCTTCTGTGGTAGCAACAAAATGCATACCCCGGAGGTGGGCAATGTCATTGCTGATTCCATCCCCTTGCCGCCGCATAAAAGTCTCAGTTGGGGTAGAAGTCGCATAATCCCCCAGGACATGCATGATCACATTGATACAGGTACTTTTACCGTTTGCGCCATTGCCGATAAGGATAAACATGACCTGCTCACTGGTGTCGCCCGTTATACCCCAACCAAGGGCGGTTTGCCAAAAGCTAACCAACCCACCTTTAAACTCCATTATTTCCCGGATAAATTGCTCCCAGAGGGGACATTCTGCCGCAGGCTCATACGAGACGTTTGCCATCTTGGTGATAAAGTCTTCCTGCCGGTGTCCCCGGAATTCTCCGGTGGTCACCTGTATCGTCCCATTTTTGACATTGAGCAAAAAAGGATCTTTATCCAAATCATTCACTTCAATGTTCAGCTTGGGAATAAGGCTTGCCGCTTTGATAAAGGCTTCACGCCGCCGCGTCGATTCACTCTGTATTGCCGCCTTTTCAATAACGTCTTTTTCATGGTAATCGACGGTTTTTAGAATTTCATCATAGATAGAGCGGATCATTTCTAAACCTTTTTGATGAATCAAAGCGCCCTTGTCTACTTTCCAGTAGGAACCATTCCAGACCAGCCATTTTTTCCATTCCGGGACATACCGAATATCTGTACCGTACTTTTCCATAAGCCGTTCGGCATTGGTCGCATCGGTAAATTGAAACAACCCTGCTTTAAGCATATGAACCCGGAATAAATCGTTGTCCTGTTCCTGGATATTCCTTTTTTCGTGGAATTCTGCGGCGGTATGCGGCGCATAATTTGTGTCGTAACTCATTAAAATCCCTCCTTTGCCAGTACGGCGCAATACATCTTGAAAAAATAACACATCTGATCAAGGGCTATTTCTTTTGTGACCGGAGGCATATTGGTCTGAACCCGCCTTTTTGTTTCGTATAAAAGAAAGAGGCTTCCGGCCTTGGCTGCCCACTCCTCATTGATGAAATAAGCCAGCCCCCGGTAAACATCATCAGGCGGATCAATATGCTTTTGTCTAAACATATTCATTACCGCCTTGGCCATAATCGTTTCTTCCGTGAGGAAGTCAGATAAAATCCTTCGTTCCTTCCTCGTTTTGAAACGATGCTTTTCCATTGGATTAGCAAATCTCATGGTATTCTCCGTTTCATTTGTCACTTCCGTCATATAGATGGCTCACTTCACGCGTGGTCAGAAGCCGCTGCAGGTGATAATCCCGAAAGGTCAGCTCAAAACGAATCTTCCCATGGGGCGGAATCATTTCGAGTTCCTTGGCGATGTCCGTTTTAATTTGGTCGAACAGGGTTTCGGCGTTGGAGATTACTTCTGTCAGACCTCTGGTCTGCCGCATTGCTGCGCCTCCTGAACCGAAGGGACCCGGACAGTGGTGATAAATTGGGTAAGGTCATCTTCGGTAAACCGATAGACACCGCCAATTTTCCGGTAGGGGATACGCCGCAGACGGATCAGACGGCGTACCGTTACTTCGGAGATACCCAGTTCTCCAGCTGCCTGTTTAATGTTTAGTAACATACGTTTTCCTCCAAATGGTTATCTAAAAAATCCTGCCCTCCATACAGGTAATCCTTGCAGGGTTTTCCCTAATTGATAAGTATTACATGGTTATTTTAAACCTCCTCTATCGCTCTATACTCTACGTAAAAAGTGCAATTATATAAAACACATATCATTTCCGATCACCATTATTATCCTTCCGAATTTATTCCGGACAAACCACCTGTGGAGGTGATTTATTTCTTAGATACTAAATTAAGCCACTTCGCCTTATATGGAAAGTTCACAAAGGTAACTTTTCACAACCTTGTATAAAAATATGGGTTAGGGTTAAAAAAATTGCTTTACTATGTTATTTTATTGATCGAATGCTCGTAGGTATTACGCCCTTGCCTGGCTATCGGCTCGGTCTGAAAAGGCAGCAATTATAGCCATGAAAGGGTATATAAGCGCCGCGAGAGTTGGAGGATAGTTACCTTTTTCATAAATTGCATACTTTGCAGGAGGAAAAGGCAGCAGGCTTGCAAAATACCCTGATTAGTCCGGGGTGTTGGCGGCTCATTTTGGGGACAGTTTCGGAAAAGACCTAGACATAAAAGAGAACCGGCACCGCAAAATGCGAGGCCGATTCAATTACACATCCTTCGCTTATGCCCCTTTTTGTTCCGGAAACTTTAAAATGCCCCCGAATACTTCGCGCCCAACATTGCTGACTTCCTTGATGTTATCTTCGGTAATATGGTCGGCGTATTGGTCAAAGACTGCACGGCTCTTATGCCCGGTAATACGGGTTAGCTGCTCCGCAGTCATCCGATCACTCATCCGCGCCGCCCAATAGTGCCGCCAACTGTGGAAAACGATATTCCGCGCCTTCCGGTCAATTTTTTCCTGTTCCCGGCCTTCTTTTTCAAACTTCTCATTCAGTTTTTCAATTGCGTCATGGAGACCGTCAAGAATCAAATCATCCTGACAGGGCTTGTCATTGGTTAGGCTGTAGAAAATATAGGCGCCTTTTCCATGCAGGGTTTCCGCTTCATCAGCAAGCGCCAGTAGTTCGGCTTTTATTTCGGGGTACAAAGGGGCTTTGCGTTCATCGCCATTCTTTGGGGTTTTAAGTCCGTCCAGGCGACTATAGGAATGGCGGATATGCAGGCTTTGCTCCCCGATATCCTCACGCCGCAGCGCCAGAATCTCCCCAGATCTCATCCCGGTAGTTGCCGCCACCTTATTTGCCAAATATGCACGCTTTTCCGTCCATTCAAGATTGAATATAGCCACGGCTTCATTTTCGGTTAGGATCCCCCGCTTTGCAGGTTTCCCGCTAAACCGGGCAATGCCCTTGCAGGGGTCAAGCGGAATATACCCCTCTTGGGCAGCATACGAAAGGGCGGAAGTACCCAAGACCATTATCCCGTTTATGGTTGAGGGGCTACGTCCGGTATCTGAAAGGCCAAGGCTAAATATTTTGATATCCTGCCGGGTGATACTATTCAATGCCCGATCCTTGAAAAAGGGTTCCCAGTAGTTTATCACCCGGCCATGGTTTAACATGCAGTGATGCCGCCCGATACTATGCCCATGGGCAAGTTTATCCCGGACATAGGGGCTTTTTTCATAGTCCCAGAATTCCTTGAGATAATCAATAAATTTGACATTTCCCTTTCCGGTTGGAACAACCGGAATATCTATCAAACCTTTGGCTTTGAGCGCCACCACGATGGCAAAGGCGTCATCCCGTTCCAGGACGGCCTTTTTGATAGCCGAAAGAATCCCGGCCCGGTCTGCAACAACGCTTATGGGCTTGTTTTTGGAACTTTCCGTCCCGGCCAGATAGCCCGGCTGCTTAACCACGGGTAAGCCGTCTTTGAGCCAGTCGGCTACTACCAAAAGGGCTTCGTCCCGTGTCCGCTTGCCCGTACTCCGCGCATTGAGCTTGACCCCGGCGGTCGTTATAAGCTCGGCGTAAAACACCGAGCCCCGCTTATGCAAATAAAACCTGCGCATAAACCCCATCCTTTGGGAAAAGGCCGGACTTTAGTCCGCTTTCTCATACCTTTTCTCATAGCGATTTGATTGATGCGCAGGTTTTACCTGTAGCATTCTCTCTTTACAGTTTGTAATTCCTTGTAACACAAGGAATTAACTCACTTTGGGGAGTGAAGGATTCGAACCTACGAAGGCTGAGCCAACAGATTTACAGTGTCGGTTACAGCACCCATCTAAGCCTATTGCGACTTATTTTGGACCATTATGACCCAGTATTTCAAAAAGTCAAGGCCGGAATGACCCATTTAAGGGGATTCAAGCCTACCAAAGCATACCCTGAACCAAAATCTATGTGCCACTTTTATGTGCCACTTTTTGGGGGGACACATCTGTTTGTAACCAGGGATTCAGTCATTCTTGACTTCACCGGTGCCCAAGGGTCAATTCGATTTTCCTATTGCCGGGAGTAAAAAAAGAAGGTATACTAATAATTAAGAGGCATTTTGTGTCAGATACATACCAGTTGACCATTGAACTTCCTCAAACCGTAAAAGACATGCTACCCGATGCTGCAGAGGAAGCGAAACGACTAATCGCAATGAAGCTCTATCAGAATGGCGGCGTAAGTGTCGCCTGGGCGGCAGAAGTCGCTGGTATGAATCGATATTCCTTTGCTGACCTCCTTGCAGATAATAATATCCCCATACGGCAGCAGACTTTAGAGCAAGTAATGGCTGATGTGGAATCCCTTAAGCAGCTAAGGGACAAGTAGTGCTCGTAGTCGCTGATACGGGGCCGCTTATATCCCTATCTGTAATCGGTCAGCTCAATCTTCTGGATGCGTTATATTTCAATATAGCGATACCCGAAGCAGTCTGGCATGAACTTGAGAGCTATATTGATAGACTATCCATTCCTGATGCAAGGCGTTTCCAAAAAAATGTCATCCCGATCAAGGAATACAAGGTTATAAATACTAAACTTGGGCTCGGGGAAAAAGAAGCTATTCTTTTATATGACCAAATTCACGCAGATCGTTTGCTTGTTGAGGATAATGAGGCCCGTTTATTTGCAGAATCAAGAGGCATTCGTTGCACCGGAACTCTGGCTGTATTGATTGATGCAAAAGATGAACATCTTATTCCTGAACTCCGCTCACTTTTCGCTGAACTCCTCATAAAGGGCCGTTATTTTTCAAAGGATTTCCTCAATCAAATCCTTCATACTAAGAACGAAACCCCATTATAGAGTATTACTGCGTCAACCAAAGCATACCCTGAACCAAAATTCATGTACCAATTTTTTAGTTTCTTTCTGGTACCGCTGGTTTTATTCAAACTTGAAATTCACGGATTTTCCCATGCTTTAAGGTCATTCCGGACTGCGGCCATAAAATCCTTATCTACCGTTGGAGGCGCAACGAAAATCCATCCTTCTTTTTCGAACTGTGGCCATTTTTCTCATACCCAAGATGCTCGGTCAGTTCAGCTTCCATCGTCCGCTCCACGAGCGCTTTCGTAAGCTGCTTCATGATCCCTTCGGGCCCATAAAAATCGCCAGGTCCATGATAGTCCTTCAGAATTGCATCCAGGACTTCTTTTGAAAAGGCCATACTTGCTCCTTCTAGATAGTATAGCCGTTTACACTAATTTTGTTACAAGTCCCGGAACGTCAATGGACAGATGGTCCTATTGACCACACAAAGATGCCAGGCACTAAAAATGTATAGTATTCCTCTTGTAAGGGACGCTACCAGTTGCCAGGTACCTTTCCTAAACGGTCCCTGGCGCTTTTCCAGGCGTTGCTCCCGTACTGCCCCAGCCGGGAGACTGTGGGATGGGCTCAATATCATAGGAATCCAATTTCTGGCGCATATTAAAATATTCAATACCGGGAACAATATCCATCAAGTGCATCCAATTTACGGTTAACATTCTCAAGCCAAAATAAAATTTGACAGGTTTGCAATGAATAAAATAGCGTTTTGAAACCTTAAAAAAATGAGAAGGCCTTGGCCAGAAGTAATACGGGATACCTTCGCCACTTTTCTGCCTCGCTTCATAATCAAGGCGCTTAAGCTCATCAAACTCTATCCTATCAATTTCTTCCGGGGTTGTTTTGAGGACAGCGCGCCATTCCTTCTCGTAGTCCCAATGGCTTGATTTTGTGAGTAACACAGTCTTTACATCCGTATCGGTAACGCCAGATACGACTGGCATGGCAGTCGCATAAGCAACTTGTTCTAAAAACGAAACGCTTGCTTCGATTTCACTTTTCTTGTAGGCAACACAAAAACCTTGATGGGAATTGGTGTAATGAGACCACATAAGGGGATTGTCATAGGTTTCGGTAAAACAACCTATCCTATAGTTATGGTTAATTTCTGAAATCAATTTGCGATGACGTATAAAGGGCGGCACAGGCCTACCATGCATGGTGGCGGAAGCTCCAATGCCTGGTACATGTTTTCCAAAGCCCTCGAAGGGGTCATTGAAATAGCCCACATCATTTAAACAAAGTTCATTTTTTTCAATATTGTCAAAGGCGTGCTGAGAATTTGCATAATATTTATACAGTAAATCATCACTCCCAATCGGCGCTGCTGGCATATTTTACTCCTTGTTTAAATCGCCAAAGGTATTTTCAACACCTACTATACCCTGTTTCACCGTCTTAAAAAAGGTGCTTGGACTAAAAAGATTTTGGTTATTTATTAATAAAGATGAAATATATGAAATTATTATTGGTGTTTGGTAAAGCTTTGTAATACAATCCGTACAACTACACCATCTCCGCCCGCCCCACCTCCACCGAAACCGCTCCGTTATCCTCGCACACCCTTCCATACATCAGCAGCGGCGCCATGATCCAACGCGATGGTGACAGGCACCAGTTTGGCCTCCTGAATGAAAAAAGGGAACTACGAAATTTTGGTGACTGTCACCCAAAACGCATAGTCACCGCATAGCCGCTAGTTGGATTAATAATGGTAGTGAGCTAACGCCACCATTATTATCTATGGCTTTCATTTAATTTTTAATCCATTATTATATGCCAATTGTATATTATCCAAATTATAAAAATCATGTAGCACGAGATCTGTTAAAAGATAATTATCGTTTAAATTCTCATATATTTCTCTTATAACTTCTTTATCTATGGATTCATTTATAAAATCATTAAAAAATATTTCGGCGTTCTCTTTGTTAGAACACTTTAATAAAAATAATAATGGATTTAAACATTTTTTAGAGAAACTATTAAACTTAGTTCCGTTTGCCAACAAGTATCCAATAGCCTTTTCTTTATTATTAAATATTTCAAATACAGGCAATATATAATATTTTGTGCATTCTATTATTTCGTTAATAGTCTTTTCAGAAGCTGCTCCCGAAAGATTCCATTCGTTATGGTCCTTATAGGGCGACATAGCCTGAATAGAATTGTGGTACAGTAACCCATATCCATACTTCTGTCGTAGTTCTTTTGAGAAAATACATACCTGCGGCGAAAAGGACAGCAATTCATCATACGGGTTTTCAAAATGGTCTTGAAAATAGATACAAAAATAAAAATCCCTGTTAGGCGAGTACTTTCTCACCTCTTTTACGTGTCTGATTGGATTATCATTAAAAAATTCCCGGGCAACTTTGTTGCACCGGGACAAAAATAGTTCCGCTCTATCCATGTTACCCTTCAATCAAGTTGCCTTTTTATGTTGTTTATCCCATTCAAGGCAATTTATAATAGTTTGAAAATAGGCGGCTTTTTTTTCATTGCCACCCCCCCGTATGTTAGGATGATAAGCGTTAATCAATAATCTATCGTATGAGCTTTGTTTATCATCAGATATTGTTACTTGAAAGGAACCTTCAAACGGACCAAATTCCGCAGACTCATCTCTTGTTTTCAAATCATCGAACAAAGAGCGGACTCTGCTACAGTTGATAATAATGTCGGGTTTTAGTGCATTAATCTGCCGAATGAGTAGATCCTTGTCATTGTTGTAGAATTGCTCTATCTCGTTAGGGTTTGCACTTGAGCTGCCGGCGGTTTTCTTTACATTGATAACGGCGATTTCTTTGAATATATCTTTTATATCTTCTTCATCAGGAACATCGTTGTAATTTTTTTTATCAAAAAGAATGCCATAGGAAACTTTGGCTACAAGCCCATAGGTGTGTTTCCACCATGGCGCATTCGGGTAATCCCCCTTGGCAACTTCAAAAAGAAGATCCCTAAATTCGCATTTTTTCTTTTCATTTTCCGGCTGGTTCCCTTCTTTCAAAATCCACAATATTCGAATATCAGAATCAAAGTAGATATTATTATCATAACCCCAGCCAACAATGCCATCCACAATTACCTTGTCGGAATACCGTTTGGCAAATTCCGCATCAAGTTCTTTTAGTGTGTTTTCATCTACAACTTTGTTCATTTGTTTCTCCTTAATTTTGGGTAGCTTCAGTATAAACCCATTGGTCTATCATACAATGCTATACCAATATTATATTCAAACTTTACATTATCTCCCATAGTAGTGTCTTTCAGGGCGTGGATCAATAGCTCCGGTACCTGTCATCGCTTTATACCTCACACCCCCACCACCTTTCCCACCTCCACCGAAACCGCCCCGTTATCCTCACACACCCTTCCATACACCAGTAGCGGCGCCTGGTCAAACAGCAGCCGCCCATACCGCTCATACACCCCAGGAAAAATCACCGTCTCATACAGCGCCGTCTCATCCTCAAAGGTCAGAAAACTCATAGCAAGCCCGTCCTTAGTCCAGACCTCTTTCTGGGTAACCGGCCACCCCAGAAGACAAACATGCTGCCCCACATATTCGCCGACATACCGTCCCTTAACCCGCCGCAAACCCCTAATCTTATCCTTCCACAGCGCAAGCGGATGGAGCCGCCGCAAAAACCCCAGCGCCCGGTATTCCTCCCATAACTCATCATCACTCGTTTTCTGCTTCACCGGCGCAGGAGCCAGTACAGCCCCCCCGCCAAAGCGATAAACCGGGACTACCTCCGCAGTAAATAATTCATCCTGCCCCTTACGGCCCGCCACGGTATGGGCCTTCAACAATTCCCGCGCCTGCAGCGCCCTGGGCAAGCTCCCGGAAATGCCGTCAAACACCCCCGCAGGGCAGAGCGCAATCACATCATCCCGCCCCAGCCGTACCCGCCGCAGAAAATCTGACAGCGATCGGAACTCCCCGCCCTTCTCTCGCTCCGCAACAATCGCCACCCCTCCGGAAGTAGACAGCCCCTTTACCGCCATCAGCCCCACAATAACCCGCTTCCCCATGCCGTAGTACCGCCACCGGCTTGCATTCACATCAGGCCCTTCCACATGTAGCCCCATACGGCGGCACTCAGCAATATATGCATGGGGCCGGTAATACCCCCCTCGGTTACTCAATACCGCCGCCATGAATGCGGCCGGATGGTGGACCCGCAGATACGCAGATTGGAAAGAAACCATCGCATAGGAAGCCGAATGGGGCTTACAAAAGCTATACCCGTCAAAAGACAGCATCATTTCCCAAATCTTCTGTATCACCTCATCAGCAACACCGTTCTTCCTGCACCCCTCAAAAAACTGCTTTTCATAAACAGCCAGCTTAACCCCCGCCTTCTTTGCAATAACCTTCCGCAGCTTATCCGCCTCAACTTCGTCAAACCCCGCCAGCGCAACCGCAGTTTTACTCACATCCTCTTGGTAACAAAGTATCCCGTAGGTCTCATCCAGAATATACGCCAGCCGTGGATGAAGCGGCGCCCATTCCCCGCCCTTGAGCCGTCTGACATACTCGTTAATAAACTTATTTGCCGCAGGCCGGATAATGGACGAATGAATCACAATATGGGCAAAATCCCCCGCCCCGGTCTTTTTTTGTAATTGCCGCATAGCCGGAGACTCAATGTAGAACACCCCCATAGAATCCCCCCGCGCCAGGGCCGCCACCGTAGGCCCATCCTCAATAGGCCGCCAGGTATCCTGGTCAATGACAATCCCCTGCTCCTCCAAATTTGCCAAAGCATCCCGGATCACCGCCAAAGAGCGATTCCCCAACAGATCAATTTTCACAAACCCGGCCGCTTCCGTTCCGTCCTTTTCCCAACTTAAAAGGGGGTATCCATCCAAAGAATTTTCTATCGGTACATACTGGTCTATCCGTTCCGGCGTAATTACCAATCCCCCGCAGTGCATGGATAAGCCACGGGGCAGCCATTCAATTTTTTTTGCAGTGTCAAGAATTTCCAACCAGAGCGGATCACTAACACCCGACTTATCTCCAAAATGAAACAAATGTTTTTCAATTTGCGAAATCTCAGCGTCCCCAAACCCATAGGCCTTTGCCGCTTCTCGAAACGCCGACCGGGGCCTGAACATATTGTGATTGGCGACACGGGCGCAGTGTTCAGGGCCAAACCGTTCTATCACCCGCTTAATCAGATCGTCCCGTTCGTCCCAGGCAAAGTCTACGTCAATATCCGGGGGGTCAGGTCGTGCAGGGTTAAGGAACCGCTCAAAATACAACTTATTCGCCAGGGGATCAACATTGGTAATCCCAAGGGAATAGGAAACAATAGAAGCCGCCCCCGATCCCCGCCCGCAGGTCCGGGAAACCATCTTCACAATATCATCCATTACGAGGAAATACGGCGCAAACCCCTTGCTGTTAATAATCCCCAATTCATACTCAATACGCCCTAATTCAGCGTCCCCCAATTCCCCATATCGTTTTTCTGCCCCCGTTATCACTCGCTTGTACAATTCATCCCCCGGTGATGTTCCTGTTGCATACCCCGGAAAAATCCAGTCCTCAAATAGTTCATGGTAAACGCAAGCCGCGCTAATTTCCTTCGTTCCCTTCACCGCTTCCGGCCATGACCGTAGCTGTCCCGCCAATGCCGAAGCAGAAAGGAGCAAATGGCTATCTTTTTTTACCGTGTCCCCTTCGCTCAAATTACCCACCGTTTTACCCAAACCAATAGCCCGTAAAGCCCGGTGAACCGGAAAATCCTCTTTTCCCAAAAACAGTGCTGTATCCAGAAAGGCCAGGGGTATACCAAGCCTGCGGCTGGGGCCAATAGCCCCAAGGGAATCAGGCGTTATTGCCCCATACAAAGCCTTAGCCCGGCCCGCCAAAGCTTCTAAAATAATTTCATCAGATGAAGCCAGAATAAGCCCGTCAGAATCTTGCCGCAGCAATGATACGGGCTTGTAATTTTCCGTATCCCGGTTTCTCATGGTCAGCAATTCGCAGAGCCGGGAATACCCCCGCCTGTCCCGAACAAAGCAATACACCAGCCCCTTATCAGGCACGGTAAGGCAAGCGCCGATAATAGGGCGCACTCCCATTTCCTTAGACTTTTCCAGAATAACCGGAAGCCCGTACAGATTATCCCGGTCAGTAAAACTAACGGTATCGATTCCGTAGGTTTTGACAGCCCGTATCATATCCTCCGGCCTCCGCACCCCATAGAGCAAAGAGTAAGCCGAACAAAGCCCCAGGCGTTCAAGCATTTGAACCCACCGGCAAAGCCGGCGCAGGCCCTCTCCGGGAAGCATTCAGCACTGTCCCGGTAGTCAGCATAGCTAACCCGTATTTATTACGCACCTTGTCCGCCGCTTCCTGCAATTTCCGCTGTTTTGTATCTTCCGCTATCTCAAACAAATCAGGCGACCACCCCAAAGGCCGCAGATCCCCCAAGGCCAGCGTAATACTCCGAACCCTCAGCCGCCGCACCACCGCTTTCAGGTACACCCGTTCCGCCACCCCCGCAATATCCCTATCCGTAACACAAAGCCGCCTGAGTTTTTCCTGCCCCTCCACCCGGACCCCATCGGCGTACACAATGCCCAGAGCCACCGCCCCAGCCCCCCATTTCTGCCCCCGCATTTCAATGCCCCCCGTTTCCGCCAGAAGCATAAGCCCGCCCCGGATAACATCAAAATCCAGGGCATCCTCCACAAGCTCCAAATGCTTTTCTATCCGCCGTTCCCCCAGGAAAGCCGCCACCACCGGGCTATCATCGATACCCCGCGCCGTGTCCCTGAGCCGTCGCCCATGCTTCCCAAAAAGGGCAATCGCCTCCCCGTCAGAAAGGCAAGCCAGCTCCCCAATTTCCCGCAGCCCCGTAACCACCGCAGCCCGCAAAAGGGACGGCCCCATGCCGGGAAGCAAACACAAATCCTGGTGGACCAAAAAATCCGGTTCCCCCCCGGCCTGAATCTGGATGAGCCCCATAGGCCGAATAGTCCGGGTCGCAATCTTGCCAACCAGCTTATTACCCGCCACCGCCGCCGCAGGGCGTATGCCAACCCGTTCCAGCATCTCCCGCAGAATCCGGCTCGCACAGTCCGCCGCAGGCCCGAACAGCCGGGCCGTCCCGGTCAGGTCCAAATACAAATTGCCAAATTGGTCATTCTCATAAATCGGCGCATACACCGAAGCAATCTTTTCCAGTTCCCTATTCATAGCCGCATAGGAAGCAGGGTCAGGCGCCAACACCGGCAAATCCCTCACCAGCCGTTCCGCAACCGCCAACGCCATACCGGGGCTAATCCCTTCCCGCAAAGCCTCAGGCGAAAGGTCCAGAACCAGCGCCCGCCCCCCCGTAGCCCCGGCAACGACAAAAGGCCGCCCCCGGAGCGCCGTATCCTTTTGGGCCGCCACCGCCGCCCGGAACCCGATAATATTAAGATGGCAAACCGCCCGGTTTATGTTCCCCATGTTCAGCCCGATGTTTCGCCCAGTCCCGCCCGTTTCAAAATCTCTAACAGCGTTTGTGCGTTCTGTACCGCCTGCCCCCGCGCATGGTTGTTAAAGTAGACCAGAATCCTGTCCGCCTGCACTTCAATCCGCCGTATCCGGTCAAGCCAGGCTTCAAGCTCCCGCTCGTTATACAGGTAGTCATACCGCGCCACCTCATCGGACCCCCACCATGCCCCGGCATTCCGCCCATGGAGCCGGATATACGCAAAGGGCGCCGTAACCACATCCATAGCCGGGGGCAGCTTCGCCAAATCCGGCATATCCAGCGCCACCAGCGCCGCCCCCTGTTTTCGCATACCCTCGATCATCTTCGCGGTATACCAGTCCGCCACCCGGAATTCCACCGCCAGGGGCACCCCCTGGAAACAGGAAAGCACATCCCGCAAATAGCGCCGGTTCTCAGTGGTATAGTGGAACGAATAGGGAAACTGGAACAAAACCGCTTCCAGCCGCCCGGCTTGCAGGACCGGCTCTATGGCTTCCCGGTACGTTTCGGCCTCAGCCTTCCAGTTATTGGGGTCAATTTTATGGGTCAAGCTCTGGTGCGCTTTTGCGGAAAAGCCCAAGCCCGGCCCCCCGTCAACCAGCATTTTCGCCAGATTCGCCGCCTTGGGCATGGAATAGTAGGTATAGTCCAGCTCGACCGTGTTAAACCGCTCCGAATACAGGGATAGATAGTCCTCTTTTTTGGTTCCCAGAGGGTACACCGGCCCCAGCCAGTCGGTATAATAAAACCCGCAGGTTCCCACTACAATTTTTGCCATATTATCCTGCGCCATGGATGGCGCTGTCTCCAATGCTTTAGATGAAGTTTTTCCAAGGAAAAACTTCAAGATAAAAATCCGGCATGGAAGCCGGATTTTTATCAAACCTCTTTACAAATCGGCTAATTGCCTATAAAATTCACTCATGGTGATTAAAATAATCACTGAATTTTAACTGTAGATCAGGGCAATAGAGGCTGTCAATGGAAACCGAGGAAGAACGCTATAATTTTCTTCAAAAACGCTCCGGTTTATCAAAATTGGAGTTTGCCCGGAGCCTAGGGGTATCAAAAGAGCGGGGGTATTCCCTCTCAAAAGGCATTTACCACGCTTCCCGTGAAATCCTGGACAAATTGTCCTCGATATACAACGTCAACCTAAACTGGTTCCTTCTGGGGGAAGGCTCCCCCTTTGAAACCGAAAAAGCCACTATCAAGCTGCTTCGTCAGGAAGCCGCCGCCGGACGGGGCCGGGAGATAGAAGACTACGCCGAGGAGGAGACCCTCAAACTCCCTCGGTCCCTTATCAGCCCCTACCGCCCGGAAAACTTACAAGCCGTCTATGTCGCCGGGGATTCCATGATAGGCGAACACATCTACAATGGCGATGCGGTTATTTTCCACCCCGGCCAGATCGAAGGCAACGGCATCTATGTCTTATCCCTGGACACCGCATTACTAGTCAAGCGGGTATCCTTTGACGATCTCCCCCGGTCAGTCTCCCTCATCAGCGCCAACCAAGCCTATCCGCCCCGGCAGATAAGCGGGGCGGAACTGGAAAATTTGCGGATCCAGGGGCGGGTGGTTACTTGCGTGCATAAATTTTGATAGTATAATATGCTCACAAGGAGTAGCCCATGCCTGAACCCGATAAACGAGACCCAAAGGCTCCACGATTCCTTCACATTACCATCAAGGATAGCGTGGGCAACAACTATCGCCCCTCCCAAAGACTTTTCCTCCGGATCGGTATAGATTAGATGAAAGGAAGGAAGTGAGCATGAGAAAGGCGTTTATTGGGGTGTGTTTGTTTGGGCTGGTAACTATTATAGTTAGTGGCCAGGAAGGTACAGTTACCCTGGATAAAGGTATAAAAGGCTCAATGCTTTACCTTGTTGAGCGTTTGGATCCTGATACAAAAGTAGCAGTATTGAATTTTAGTGCCGACCCGGCTGTATCGAATTATGTCATAGAAGAATTAACCGCCAACCTTGTCAATGGAGGTAATTTTATTGTAGTAGATAGAAGCGAGCTGGAATTATTACAGAGGGAGATGAATTTTCAACTCTCCGGTGAAGTGAGCGATGAATCAGCCCAGTCTATTGGCAAAAGACTCGGTGCACAAACTATTATATCGGGGTCTTTAAGCCCTCTCGGAAATAGGTGGCGCATGCGGATAAAGGCGCTCGAAGTTGAAACCGCGAAAATACAGGGCATACAAGCTTACACTATTAAAAGAGATACCGTGCTTTCCAGCCTTTTACAACCCAAAGTAGCAAAAAGACCAAAAACAACCGGCGAAAAAATCGGAACTGGCGCAGTCAATATAATTTTAGGGCTTGGCTCCTATCTTGAGGGCGACATCACAGGCGGCCTTACCTTGACGGCAGGCTATGCAGTTGCGGCAGGGCTATTTGTCATAGAGGCTACTGCATTGGATTGGGATAATCCTGCGGTCGGCGTTCCGGCGACAATTGGCATAACGGTGGCAGGAGCAACTATTGTCTATGGCATTGTCCGGCCCTTTATCTATAACCGGAACCCAAAGATAGCTACTCTGCTTGATAATATGCACTTCGATATAGCACCGGTGTCAGTTAGTGCCCATGATATTTTTCACGGGGCCGGATTTCGTTTAGGCTATACTCTGAGATTTTAATAGGGGCTAATACTATGGTAAAGAAAAATGTAGCATACTTTATTTGTTTAAATCTCGTGTTAATGGTCTTTATTGGTTGTGATGGTATGGCAACGCTTTTCCATGGCCCTGAGCCGGAAGAACTTCCCGCCGTTTATAC
>NZ_AEEA01000004.1 GCF_000297095.1 Treponema primitia ZAS-1
TCGGACTTTAGTCCGCTGGACCTCATGGTGGACCCCACGGAACGGAAACTGGTCGGCGTCCACGGCGACCAGCCGGTGGGGCGCATTTATTAGCGCACCTTTTTTAGTCTTGGAGTTTCGGCTATGCCGAAACTCCAGGGGCGGGGCGGACCCATGGGGGAAGGGGGGGTATCAGTAATGGTATTTGCAGGAAGCGATGATAACTTGGTCGGCGCTTACCTTGTAGACCAGCCGGTGCTCTGCAATTCAGCTTCGCCGAATTGCTTGGGAGTTTGCGAAGCAAACTCCAGGCCGCCTACTGGCGGCAGGGGTGCGGGTAATTTCAGTGATAAGGCCGGTGAGGCGGGCAAAGACTTTGCTATCCTCCAAAGCCCAGTTTTGGTAGTCCTTAAAGGCGGATTCATGAAAGGTGATGTTCACGGCGTGAGCTTTTCCAGAGGAACGGAGACCAGGTGTTCGCCCTTTTCGATGTCCGCCAGTGCGGCGAGCAGCTGCTCGCGGTTTGCAGGGGAGCGGAGCAGGTATTCGGTATCGGTTTCCGCTTCCCGGACCACAATTTCAACGTCCTTCCCCGGATACATCTTCCGCAGGGTGGCGATAAAATCCGGGGTTAGTTCCCCGGTATTCAAGGTATAGGTAGATGTCATGATAGTTCAAAGATATGAGATAGCAGGGTTAAAAGCAAGGCCATGGTTATGCAGAGGCGGCGACTTTCTCGCGGACCAGCTCGCCGATGATTTCCGTGGCAAGAAAACGCTGTTGGGGGACAGGCGCCGTTTGGGAGGGAACGCCGCCTTTGGGTCCGTTTCTTTCGGCCTTGACAATTTTCGGCTTTTTGGCGATACTTATGCTGTGGTGTAAACCACAAGGGACGCTTTCGAGGGGTTTCTTGGCAAGTTTAGGCTTGCTGGGGGCTAACATACCAGCGCCCCTATTTTTTTGTCCATAAGTCTGTATCTATCACTTCAACTGAATAAAGCCGCTTCCCCAAACCTTCGTCCTTGTATGCTTTAATCGTGATTTTTACCACCATGATCTTGCCATCGAATTCCAGCGGGGAGAAAAGATACCTCCTGGCGGCAATATCCGTATTGTTCTTGTTGGGGTTCATTTCAAAACAAGGCGG
>NZ_AEEA01000005.1 GCF_000297095.1 Treponema primitia ZAS-1
AAGAGGGCCGGGAAGAGGGTGAGCAGAAAGGCCGGGTGGAAACTTTAAATGAGGTTCTGGAACTCTTAAAACAAGGCTACCGGGCAGAGGAGCTTGAAGCTAAACTATCCTCTAAAGTTATCGGTAAATAGACGAAATTTGGCGGGGAGCTTCGGCGGAAGCTGGGGGATGCTGGGATAGAGTAGAGGCAGCGACTAATTCTTTGTCCTGTATATAATTATCTATGGTGGTTATTTTTTCTGAGCCATCTCTAGGCCTGCGTCGGTGGTGTAACCTACCACTGCGTTAAGGTTGCCGTTGCCAAGGCCGTAGACGCTGGTTGAATTGTTTAGGGAGCTGACGCCCAGGTTGGTCCTGGTTGCTTTTGTTCCGCTGGTTCCCGCATCGGCGCTGACGCCGGCGGACGCCGCATTGGGGATTGGCCTTAGGTTACCGTTGATGTCGGTGTAGACGCCGACGCTGATCTTGTAATCCGATGGAACGTTAGCGGTGGGTACCGCGGATATTTCCCATTTGCCGGTGAACATGTCCTCAGCATCCGTGCCGGAGGGTATGAGGCCGGTTCCGGTGGTGAAGTCTGTCCTATATGCGTAGCGGGCGCTCATGGTGGTACCGGTACCGGCGGAGGTGTAATAGGATATATAGGGTACTTGATTACCTGCGGTATCCTTTCCCACCGCAATAGTGGTTCTGGTCCCTACGGAAAGGTAGGAGTCCACGGCCACGGTCTGCGCGGCGGCGGCCATGTTATACGCGGGGATGTAGGCGTACTTGAGATCCGCCCCATCGCTTGAGTAGTAGGCCAGGTGTATGCCGCCATCGGAATCCACCGCCATGCTGACATCGGTGCCGCCGCCTTCGTCTATGGGCCGGGCATTGGCCTGCCATTGGGACGCCGAGCTTCCCGCAGGATTGGTGTTATAGGAGAACACCAGATTTCTACCCGCAGAATCGTACCAGGCTAACAGGGCTACATCATTACTGCCGGCTTTTACCACCCCAATTGCTACATGGGGGCTTGGCCGGTAGTTTGTAGGGGAAGCGGAATAGGCGACGACCCTGTTTCCTGCGTTGCCCACAGCGGCAGTAACCTTGGAACCGGGGAGGAATGCGCCGGTGGTGGCAACCACCTGGTAATGCGCCATATCGGAGTCCACCGAAGTTCTGGTACCCACATTACCGCTGATGTCAATCAGGCCGCCGCCGACAACCGCGATACCCCAGTAATTATTACCGAAATTTACCGCAGGTCCGCCGGGGGATGCGGCCAACTGGAAGGTACTTGCATTTCTGACTATAGCATAGTAGGGAACGGTTCTGTTAATTCCCCCGCCGTTTTTCCGCACATACACCTGGGTTCCGTTTGCCAGGCCGTGTCCGTTTAAGGTAAAGAGGTTGCCGCCGCCCGTAGGCGCAAACTCGGCTCCGGTGATGGGGGAACGGTTGGCCCCCACGGTTCCGGCACGGAAGCGGATCTGTTTGGTGATATTATCGTAGTAGGCCAAATACACGCTGGTACGGTTATTGCTATCGTTTGGATCCGCATTTGGGTTGGGCATGGAGGTAACCATGGCGGGGTTCTGTATCCGGTTGATATCCATGGTATAGGTACCGCTCCCGGTTGGTATGGTGGTGGTTTCCAGGCGGGTGACATTTACTATGTTGCCGTCGTAATTGTTCTGCGTGTTGGCGCTCGAAGCAGGGGATCCGCGCCGGCGGTTGTAGAAGCTGAAGTGGGCGCTGTTGGGCGGATACCCGCCGGAGGATTCGTCGATATTTTCCGCGGCGCCATAGGTGTTTCCCCGGGCGTCAAAGGCAAAGGTATTGTGGGTGTAACCGCCCCACCCCATTTCATAGGCGGTCTGGCTCATAAAGTTAGCCGCGCTCTTTAGGGCGTTATATTCATAGCCGGGCATGTTGAACCACAGATAGTCGTTGGCAAAGGAGAAACCTATTTCCCCTGCGGGGCCGACCTTCATGGTGGGATACCGGACTTCGCTCGTGGACTTATACACCGAGGTGAAGTGCCATACGTCAAGAATAGCGTCGTCCTTCAAAATATTGTTATTGATCCCGTTGGGGAACTGGGTCCAGCTTGCATTATTGTTGTTAAGATTGTTTATCGCCCCAAACCCCTTAACGTTAACCTGAAGGTTACCCGAAGTAATACTATTGTTGTCGGCCGTAGTACCATTGTTGTCTACCCGTACCCGGAAGGACTGATAGATTGACCTGGTTCCCGATCCTTGGACCGGCGCGGTCATTCCGTTTGCAGCAGTTCCGTCAATGGTTACCCCGGGGGCGGCTGTGCCAAAGTTAAAACCGTATAGGGTGATCTGTTCACCCTCCTGTACCGGGTAGCGTCCCTGGGCGGTGCGGCTAAACACCGATGGGTCCCTCCGGTAGTAGGAGGAGAGTGAGTTTTCGACTTCCCTGATGTAGGGGGCCAATTCCATACCGATGGTATTGTAATTGACATTATTCGCCGCCGATTGCGCGGTATCACCGCTGCGGTTCGGCGTCAGGGTATAATCCGCCGTTGCATAACCCGCATCATCAATGTGGGCGTCATCGGCAATCGCCTTTACGGTTACGGACCCGACAATTAAGCCTGCGGGCAGGGTCTGGGTATCCCAGACATAGGCCCATTCCGCCCGGTGTCCGTCCAGGCTGAGATCATCGTAGACATAGGCGTGAATATCGCCGGTGGATACCGCCTCCAGGGCGCGGAAATGGCCTTCCGTTATAAGAGCGGGGGTGGGGGCTACCCGGACAATGTTAAAAGCCGCCGCAGACCCTATTTGTAAGCGTATGCCGGAAAGCCGCTGATTATCCGCGGCATAACCCCGCAGTATAACTTTGCCGCTGAGGATATCGCTGGCAAAGGTCATGGATATGCCCTCCTCCAGGAAGAAACTGTTTTCGGATCCCATGAGGCCCCGGGGTTCCACATGGCCGGAAATTGCATCGTTCCCATCCCTATAGAGGCCGCCGTATTTCAAGCTCAGGGGATTCAGTATGTCGGCGCCAACGCTGTCAGGCCCCGCATTATCCAGGGTAGTGGTAATGCCGTTCTTGGACTTGTTTATGGCATGGGGGCTCATGTCGTAGAGCCGGGAAGCGGGAAGTGTTGTATCGTTATTTTCTATTTTGACCCGAACCACAACCATGTCGGAAAGCTGCCGGCTTTCCGTGCCGGGATCAAGCGATGTGCCGGGGGCAACAGTTGAGTCCCATACCTTAATGAGGAAGTAGGCGTTTGGCGTATCCGGTATGCCCGTAAAATCGGTATAGCTTACCTGTCCGGTAGTTTCATTGGGGAGGAAGTCCCCCTCATTCGTTACCCCCGGGCCGCCGGTATGGTTATACTTGTACGCCTTACCATCGCCGCTGCCGCTTGAAAGGGCAGCCACAAAGGTGGTGTTCACATCGTTACTTACGGCGCCTAAGCGTATCCAGTCGGTGCTTCCCGGCGTTGTTATGGTATAAACTTCGCCGGCCACAATGGCGGGGGCGGTAACCTCTTCGGGGGTAACATGGCTTATCCTGAAATGGGCGGCGCCGTTTCCGTCTATCTTTGCGATGTCGAAGCTCAGCCGCCGGTTCCGGACAATATAGGCTGGGGTGGTAAAGTAGCCGGTGGTATAGGTTCTGATCCCTCCGATAGTTTTATTACCAAAAATATCCGTGCCCAGGGTTACGGATGAAATTGAGGGCGCGTGGTTTTTGATAAACAGGGGCTGCTCATAATAGGCGGCGTTCCCCGCCCGGTCAAAGATTACATAGTGGACCGTTACGGGCCCGTCCTTAAGAAGCAGGGTATTAAACCGCGCGGACCATATACGGTCCGGGCCGTCGTCGTACCAGGCTTCTTCATACCCGTCCAGATCAACATCGGCCCCAATGCCCTGTTCGTCCGTATCAATGGTGATCCCCGAATAGATATCCGCCGGGAAATCCATCAGGGTGGTAAGTGCGGGGTTCACCGTGTTCTTTACCGCCTGTATTGTGCCGGCATAGGCATGGGAAGCTCCCAGCTCATCCAGGGGTATCTTGACTCCGTTCCGGCTTAAGTAAACCACCACCTTGTCCAGGCCCTGGACGGGTCCCGAGTTTGCGTCAAAGTCTCTGGCGGAGCCCCGTAGATAGTACCAACCGGCTGCTGAGTTAGGCGCAGTATATGTGCCGAAGGGATAGAAGTTATCAATCTGGATATTGTAGCTTTTTTCTGTCCTGAACTGGGGCATTGAATTATCGTATGCCACAAGGTTAATCGCATAGTATCCGGTTTTATTCTGATAGCTTGCGGCGGTATCGGTAGCGATGGTAAGCCGCAGTTTGTAAATAAAGTCCTGGCTTATAAGGGCGTTAAAGGCGTCAAAGGTATCCGCCGCTTCATAGGCTGTACCGGTCCCGGTTCCCGGCCCGGCGGCTATAAATGAAGCGCCCGCAGTGTTGGTGTTTGCGCCAATAGCAGTCCAATCAGTACTGCCCGGATTACGGATCATATATTTTTTGCCCGGGATAAAGGATCCGGCGCTCTTTATTGCGGGCAGGATAAGCTCGAATTCTCCGGGGATATTGGGAAGGCCTATTACATTTACTGCCGATGGCGTTCCGTCCTTCCAATACTGGATGCTGGAGATGCCGCTGTCATCCTGGATTTCCGCTTCAAAGATGAAGGTCTTGGATACCTGTATGCCCTCAAAATACGCCTTACCGATACTGTTATTGGTGATCAGCTCGCCGCCTATACGGGGTACGCCGCTGTCAAGTAAGACGCGGATGGCGGCGGGATCCCCTTCAAGATGGGGAACTCCGCCCAGGGTTTCGGAGTCCACCGCCCGTACCTGGATAAGAACCGGCCGTTGACCCTGCCCTTCAAGGGGATTCAGGGAACCATCGCTGTTAATATCGAATTCCCAGGAGACCGTGGTTCCCGCTCCGCCGGTTATGGACGCCGTATTCCAGACTATGCCGTTCCATTCATCCGCAAGCCCGGTTGGGTTGGGCTTTACCCGGTATTCCACATGGTGCACCGACACATTATCTGTGGCGATGCCGGAGACAAATACCCTGCCCCCCAGCACGGAACCGGTGGCCGGGGAAGAGATCGTTACCTGGGGAACATCCATAAAGGGGTTCACCAGGATGAAATAATCGTCCGTTTCCTTTTCATTCCCCGCCTTGTCGATAACCTTTACATTAAAGGGCAGGCGCCATACGCCGGTACCGGGCATTTCCGTGATTGTTCCGGTGGTGGCATTGTACTGCACCTCCGTGGCAAAGCTGGTGTCGGCATAGGCGTTGCTGTTCGTAAAGGCGTAGGTCCAGCTGTAGAAGCCGCCGCCCCAGGGAATAAGCAGGGGATCGAGGTCCGCATTATGCCAGGAGTCATTTTTCCCGAGTTTATACTCTACCCGCTCTATGGCAAAATTATCGCTGTTGCTTCCGCGGATGGTAACCGCGCCGGTTACCCGGGTTGGTTTTGCGGGCAGGTCAACCACGGCGCTGGGGTCTTCACTGTCAAAGGTGAAATTGCCATAGGTCATATTGGTGCGCCCCGCATCATCGGTGGCAGTAACCGTCATGGTATAGCCCCCCTGCCTCAGCTCCTCAGCGCCGCTGGAAGCAGGAATAGTAAGTACCCAGGTGTAGGAATAGTTCGGCCCGGAAACCAGGGTGATCACCGCATCCGCCGCTGCCCATGGGGGCGCGCCATTGCCCGTCAGCTGGGCGCGGATATTGACGACACCGTTTGCGTCAAAGCTTGTGCCGGAAACGGTGATAGGCCCGGAACCGGTGCCTGCCTTTCCGTTATAATAGGCCTTTAGGGGATGGGAGCCCGCAGCATCGCTGTCTATGGACACATCGGGGTTCATGAGGTCTATGCGGAATTCCCGTATCTGGGGCGCAAGAACGTTACCGGCTCTGTCGGCGGCGTTGATGCTTATCCGGTACCGGCCGTCAAGGGGGTCTATCCCGAGGAGCGTTAAATCCTTGACCCAGTTCACCACCGTTTCTTCCTGCTGGGGCAGAAGATCCTCGCCGCTGCCGGGGATTTCAACAAATGCGGGGACAGCAAGGCCGGCGTCCCACTTTTCAAGAATGCCGGTGAGGACTGCCAATCCATTGGCATCCCTGGCGGTCCCCAGGAGCTTAAGGTTTGACTGGTCCTGGAAAAGGCTGCTGTTATCCGCGGCCAGGTTGTTAAACGCAACGGTGGGCGCTGCGGTATCTTTTATAAAGTCATACTCCACCGTGTTAGTCCGGCCCGCCATGTCCTTGGCGGTGATGCTTATCCTGTTGGCCTCCTGGGGCAGGGCATTAAACACCGCTGTGGTAACCGGAAATGTCCAGTCCAAAACACCCGCAGTGATAGTACCGGTAACGTCCGTAGTAACGTTGTTAAGGGTAATGGAGACGCTTAAAAGATTTGCATCATAGGTAATTCCGCTCAGGGTGAACGCAGGGTCGGCGCTGCCGTTGAAAACTGCGCTGGCCCCGGGGGGGAGAATATCCGCCGTTATTGGGCCCGTGGTATCGATCCTAAAGCCTATCTGTTTCGAGATACCCGTATTATCCAGTTCATCCTTTGCCCGGATCTGTACCCAGTGGGGTCCGTCACTCAAGCCGTCCAGGGGGAGGGCCCAGGAAACATTTTTCCCGTACTTGGTAAACTCCCCCGGAAGGGTTGCCGCATAGACGGCGGCATCGCTATCGAAGCGGTATTCAAAGGTATAGGTACCCATGTTGGCTTGGGTAGTAACGTTGGAGTACTCGTCCACAAAGCTGCCCCGCAATACCGGAACGCTGTCCACGATAACGCTTAGGGATGCAAGGTAGGCGTCCAGGGCGGCGCCGGTCTGGCCGGTATATTCCTTTTCATCAATGGTGTTGAAGAAAATTGCCGGGCCCTCCGAATCCAGGTAGAAGGTCCAAAACAGGGTATGGCTTAAACCAACCTTGTCCGCTGCCTCCAGGGCAAGAGAATGCGGCCCCTGGGAAAGGGTATCCGTAAGGGCGGGAACGCGGTAGATCCAGGTCATGTCCGTGCCGGTCCCGGTCAACACTAATTCTGCGGCGCCCGCTGCAGGGTCTGTGTCAGCCGTATAGGAAATGAAATCTCCATCATCAAGCCTGACCCTGAAGGTATCCAGGTTGGCTTCCGTTAAACTTCCGGCAATTTGGAAATCGGCTTTGTACGTTGTGGTAAGCGCGCTATCCAGGGCAATTACCGGCTTGGTGGTATCTATCCCAAAGGCGGTTTCAGAAACGGTCGTTATAATCCCATTGGCAGCGGCATATGCGGAGCCGCCCGCCTTTACACTTGGATCATCGGACGCAGTTATGCTAACTTTTTTATCAGATCCGTCCGTTCCAAGCTTAGGGAAGACATGGGTAAAGGAAAATTCCTTACCGGAACCGGTAATTGAAGCCGGGGGTATCGGAGTTGTCCAGGCGCCGGTTCCGGAACCGGTGGGATCTCCGTCATAGAAGCTGATCCGAATGGCGCCGGTATCCACCCCATCATCGTCCTTCACCCTGCCCTGGAGCCTGAAGGCTGTGCTTACCACGCCGTTCTGGCTTAGGTTTTCCAGGATTACCACCGGCTTATCGGTTCTCTGATCCACAAAGAAGCTTTCCGGGGTAGTACTATTATACCCGACATTCCCCGCCTTATCCCTGGCCAGGATATAGAGGGTATGGAATTGTTGATCCATAGCGGGATCCGCGGCGGTATCCACAAGGGCTTCGTAATTAGCGCCGAAGAGGGTTCCGCGGCTATCGGCATAGAGGGCCCGTAACTGGGCTGCGTTTGCAGAGGCGGGGTTAAAGGGCGCGGGATCGGCGGCGCTGAGGAGGAACCATTTGACGCCCTCTACGCCGTTCGTATCCATGGCGCCGGCGGCAAACCGGATAACCCCGTTCACATTGTCCGCCCTTTTATCGCTGATATCCGCCATATCCGCGTTGTCCACCTTTGCCGGAGCCCGGGTGATGGTGGCTTCAGGCGGGTTGTTATCCACGATGAGGGTAAAGTTTTTAAAGGCGTCTGCGGGACTGCCGGGAAAATTATCCAGGGTATTTTCTCTGCCCGCAGCATCCTTAATCTCTATATCGTAGGAATAATTCCCGTCCGCCTGGCCCCTGAGATCCAGGGTAACAAGCCAGTCCTTATCGCTGTTTTTTGTGATCCCCGGCGCATCGGCGCCGCTCAGCTCAGTCCCGTTTCTGGTTATCCTTACACTTGCCAGGGCATTGGAGTCGTTGGCATTAAACGTAATGGTATAATCCGCTCCGGCAAAATTATAGGGAGCAGCAGTATGAATACCGATAGGCGCCCAGGAATTTATCCGGGGCGGATTGGTGTCCACAAAAAACTGCCGGTTCTGAATTTCGGCGCTCCTGTTTCCCAGCTTATCGTACGCAATGACATGCACATAATGGTTCCCTTCGTTACCCGTCGGTATGGCGGTGTTCTTGTTCCAGCCCGATCCGCCGTTAGCAAGATTCCAGCCCGCAAGCGCCGGCGGTTCAGTGTTTGTTGGCGTACCGGGTACGGCAATAGCGGGGTTACCGTCAATGACGTACCAGACCGTCGCCCCTTCCGGGATAAGGGCGTCCACGGCGGTTCCGCTGATCGACAGGGTAGATCCGCTGAGGGAAAAACCCGGTGCGGGGTCCGTCACACTTACCACGGGACCTGTGGTATCGTAGATCACCGTAAAGGTTTTGGTAGAAATCCTATTATCTTTGCCGGTGTTATCACCTATGGTAAGGATATAGGTGTAGGTCCCGTCCGGGGGATCGCTGTTTTCGGTAAGGTCATTCCAGGGCAGGTTTGGTACATAAAAATCCCAGGACACATCCCCTTCGGTAGATATTGTGTCAGGATAATTTGCGGCATGGGTAAGGGTTACGATTGTTGCGGCGTGGGTAACGCCAAGCTCGTCCTTCAACTGCTCTTCCAACCCCATAAAAACCAGCCCATTAGCATCCACAACCGTCCCGGTCAGGTTAAATTTAGTATTAATATGCTGACCCGTCACATCAATATTGCCGGCCAATGGTTTAACCGGATCCAAATCCGGTTTGCCCTGATCCACCCCGAACATCGGAACCGAAGGATAGTTTGTTGTCCGGTTTCCCGCGGCGTCAAAGGCGATTACGTAGATCCAATACCGGCCTTCCGCCGGGAGGGCTGCGGTATCGCTCCATTCTGTTCCGTTTAGAACCGGCTTATTCCAGATCCCGCTTGCCGCTTCGTAGCTGGCGGCGGTACCGTGGGCTATAAAAATATCCGGAGCGGTTAGTTCTCCTGCCGCCGCCGGCCGTATGGCATAAAACACCGGCCCCATCCTGGTATCATCCTTCGCATTCCCCTTGACGGTGGTGTGGGTCCCCTCAATCCAGGATCCGTCCGCCGGCTGGATAAGCGGGGGCTCCGTATTCACCAGGGCCCACAGATCCGGGGGAACAAGGTCCACAACAACCCTGCGTTTCAGCGTAGTAACCCTTCCGGCAATATCCGTGGCTATAATTTCATACTCAAAGGTCCCGGATCGCAGATCGGTTCCCCCGGGGCTTTCTCTGCGGGGCAGCGTACCCGGAGCAATGGCCCAGTTTTCACGCAGCGTAGGGGTAGCGGGGGGATAAACCCTATCCAGGATTGTAATGACACCGGCCCCAAGTTCCCGCTGTTTTATTATCAGGCTTTTAAGGCCGTTTGTATCGGACACCGTGCCATGCATATCGAATGTTTTCGACACCAGCTTAGGGCTGTCTTCGGTATTACCGATCACCACTTCAGTTAGTGCCGGAGCTTCCGTGTCCAAAACAAAGTAGATCCCTTTTTCCGGTGTAACTTCCCTGCTGGTATTGGCGATCTCCGAGGGTAAATCCGCCATGACCGGGTTTACAAGCGGTTTCAGGACATTCTTTTCCGCCAGACTGTCCCGAACTTCTATCTCCACCGAGTATATCCCATCGGGAAGGTAGTTCGGAGCATCGGCCGGATCGTCCGGCAGGGTAATGCGGAACTCCACAGCCTTGCGATTAGCAACGGTAAGGTTTTCGGCCCTGCTTATGGATTTTGTCCACTTCTGAATCGGGCTGCCATAGGCATCCTGGAAAAGGGTGAATAATACTGTCGGCTGGGGATCATCCGTATCAATAAAGATCCCGTCATCATCGGTAAAGGTGCCGGACATAACCCTGTTGCTGCCCAATTGGTTAGGACTTGTGCCGAGAAGCGCCTCGCTGCGCTGGGCCTTGTCAAAGCCCGTAATCTCCACCCTGGGAATATCCGTGCGTTGATCTACCCGTAACTGTACCATCGTAAAACTGTAGTTCCCCGCCCTATCCCTGGCGATGATGTGCAGGTACTGATTATGCTCCGCATAGTAATCCGCCGCGGTAACCAACTGGGTAGTATCAATGATAACCGAAGTTGTCGATCCGGGCCTTTTGTAAACCGGCGGGCGGGGGTCGTCAAAAAACAAGGCTGCGTCATCGGCGTAGAGGTCCTGTGGATTGGCGTCTGGGTTGTAGGTGTCCAGGATACGGTACTTAATTTCCCTATTTCCGGCGGGTGTAACCGCAATGTTGTTCGCATCATAGGAACTGATGTCCGCGGCGATAAAGCCGTTCACCGTGTATTGGACATGGCCTGTACCGGGACGATATTCGAGCACATTTGGCTGTACCCGGGTAATGTTGATCTCCGGCGGGTTCCGGTCAATATAAACGGTGTAGTTCTGCCAGGCTTCGCTGCCCTGGAGGCTGGTGGCGGTGATGGTAAAATCGTAGGCGCCATCGTCAAAGGTATAGTTGGACACCAGGGCATCATCCACAACATCCGTGTGGACATAGGGCGCCGCCGGATCTATGCGGAACGATTCCAGGATCCGGTAAAACCGTTCGGTGTTAAGCGGGGCATTATCGCTAAAAACTTCACGGGCCAGTACGGTGGGAAAGGCCTCCCCTACTCTCTGAACCGTAAGTTCCGCGCCGAATATCCCCAGGGAGTGGCTGAGCTCGGCGCTCATGTAAAAGGGTTCCCGCTGAAACTGATTCGTCAGGGGATCCGTGTGGTTCGCTTCCAGGGGCTTAAACGTAATGACCGGAAGTTCCCGGACGGCGACAATTTCCAGTTCGAAATAATCAAGCTCCGGACCAGAGGCAGGATAGCCTTCCACCGCAAGCGGAGGATAGTAGACTACTTCGCCGCCCATATCCAAAACCTTGTAGCGGAAGCGGTACATACCCGGGCGCAGGGGTTTGCGATCCCCGCTCCCATGATCCACCGCATCGTAGCGGAATTCCATGGCGGTTTTGCCCACCACTGCCGCATTCCATACGGTCGGATCCGGCCTGTCCATGTCCTCCCAGGCAGTATCAAGCGCCGGATCCGGAGCAATACCATCGGCGGGCCAAAACTGTATCTTCGGGTACCCCGGGGCAATACCCCAAAGGTCCGTGGCGATACCGATCATCACGCCCCCCACAACCAGCTCCCGATTTTTCCCCGGATCCGGTTTGGAGGGAACCTGTACATTGATTGAGGGGAATCCGTTCTTAATCGTATAGACCATCTCTTCGGATATGGTATCTTTCCCGCTCTTGTCAGACGCCCTGGCCCGAAGCCGAATCTGGCCGTCCTCATAATCCTTAGTATTCCTATAGACATTCCATAATAAAGTATCCGGGTCAAGGTCCGCCGTGATCCATTCCCAATTCGATTTAGGGATCTCGGATCCATCGGGGGCGGTAACAAAGGCGAGGCAAACGTGGACCACCCCAATATCATCCTCGGCTTTTATCTGAAAGAGCTGATTATCACCCTTAATAAATTGCCCCGGAACCGGGCTTTCTATGGATATCGTCGGCGGCTTTATATCAACCCTGACGCCTAAACCCGCCTGAATGGGATTTTCACAGGATAGGAGAGCTAAAAGTGTAACAAGGTATGCAAGCGAACGCCTCTTAGCCATTAGATCTACCTCACGCTCCATTCCTCCTTTTTTCTTTTTGACTATTCATGACTAGTTTAATAACCTTTTATTTCGGATGCAACTCTTTTCAAAAAAATGCTATACTTTCTTTATGGACCCTGACAGTATTGGCATTATTCTGGCCTTGGGGGGGCTGATCCTCTGTTCGGCCTTTTTTTCCGCCTCCGAGACCGCCTTTTCCTCCGTGAACCGTATCAAGCTGAAAAACTTGGCCAATAGCGGGAATAAACGGGCTGCCCTGGCCCTAAAACTGGTGGAGAATTATGATAAACTCCTCTCTACGGTCTTAATTGGGAACAATATTGTTAACATTACCGCCTCCGCCCTGGGTACGGTCCTCTTTGTAAGTATCTTTGGCAGCATCGGAGTAAGCGTATCCACCCTGGTAATCACCATTATGGTGCTTCTGTTTGGCGAAATCTCCCCAAAAACCATGGCAAAGGAGGCGCCCGAGGGTTTTGCCATGGTTTCCGCCCCTATTCTCCGTGTTTTTATCTATATATTTTTACCCCTGAACCGTCTTTTCACCCTTTGGAAGGGTTTCATCGTCAAACTATTCCGGGTTAATACGGATCGTTCGGTTACCGAGGCGGAATTGCTTACCTTTGTGGAGGAAGTCCGGGCGGAGGGGGGCATCAACGCCCAGGAAGAGGCCATGATCCGCCGGACCATCGAATTTGATGACCTCACCGCCGCGGAGATTGTAACCCCCCGGGTTGACGTGGCGGCGGTCGAAATAACCGAAACCCCGGAGCAGATTGAAAAGAAGTTTTACGAAACCGGCTTTTCCCGTCTGCCGGTATACAAGGAGACCCTGGACAACATCATCGGGGTCATATTGCAAAAAGACTTCCATTACAGCGTCTTAAAGCAGGGAAAACCCCTGGCCGGGGTGATAAAACCCATAGTTTTTGTTACCAAGTCCATCAAAATATCCCGTCTCCTCAAGACGCTCCAGAAAAAACAGTCCCACATGGCGGTTTTAGTGGACGAGTACGGTGGAACCGTGGGAATTGTGACGATTGAGGACATTTTAGAGGAGCTGGTAGGGGAAATTTGGGATGAACACGACCATGTGGTGCAGGCAATCACCGATTTAGGCAATGGCGCCTACCGCATTTTAGGAAACACCGCCCTAAAAGACGTCTTCGACCTCTATTCTATTGAAAACGACGATAAAACCAACGCCACCACCCTGGGCAGCTGGGCCATCGAAACCCTGGGCGGCGTGCCCCGGGAAGGGGACAGCTTCACCTTCCGGAACCTCACTATCCGCATCACCAAGGCGCTCCGGCACCGGGTGCTGGAGTTGGTTATACAGGGGTAGTGGCGGATAGCTATTCACTGCCGGAACAGTAATTCCGATTTGGGGGAAGAAAGATCATGCCATTTCCCACAGTAACTAACTAACGTGAAGATATTCTTTCAAACCTTCCTGCAGAATTTGCGAAAACGGCGCATTTGCCTTCTCCGCCCTATCGTTGAGCCATGAAGGGATCGAAAGGGTTTTCTTTACCGCCCTGGTTTCGGTCTGGCGCCGATACTCATCGGTATCCGCCGCAACCAGGCTAACAAAGCTGTTTGTCCCTTTGCACTGCTTGGCGATTATTTTCTGGCCGGAAACTGCCGGTATTGGTTCTTTTTTATTTTCAGCATCCCAAAGCCACATTTCAATCGCATCCTGTGCCATATAAATAGCATCGGCAACGCTGCTTCCGAAGGTATACAATCCCGGTAAATCAGGAACCCTCACCAAAACTTTCCCATCTTCCTCGGTAAAAACAGCTGGATAAACATATTTCATCATTTCCTCCTATAGGTCATTTAAGCCCGGTATCTTTTTTTATAGACTCTAAAGTTCCGGTATATACGTATTATTACGTATTATCAAGAGCTTTTTAGAAAGACTACCCGATTAGCAAAAACACCAAATAAGCCTTGAGGGAAATGGCAAGGTCGTATCCTTCACGATATTTGATCATCCGGGGGTTTCTGCACTTGAAAGGCCTATATCGCGTGTCGCCGTGATTGCGACAAAAGATCAATAAAACAGTGTTATACTAATTATCAGGGAGAATATATGACCCAAGAAAATGAACGTTACATGAATGAATTGGCAGCTAAAATAAGCCTTAAACAAACAGAAATCCTGATGGAAAAATCTTCGCAAGCTAAGTCAGATGAAAATACCGAAACAGAGATTAAGGCCGAATTTGAACCATTTAGCCCAATACACAATACCTTACTAAAAAAGTAATGTCGCCACGAAAGGGACAAATACTCCCAAAACACCCACTACCATGGAGGAACGGATGATCAATGATGCAATGGTCGAAGGACTAAAAGCGTATATCAAGGAGCATTATGTATTACGGGGTGATTATCCTCTTGCAAATGACTTCAAGCCTTACCCTATCGATACCCATAAGCAGGGAATAATGCCGTCCCTGGATAAGCTGTCAGGTGAAATGGGTGGTTATATTAAAAAAAGAAGAAGCCTCCAAACTTTTGCGGTTTTGCTGGACAAGCTGCGGGAAGAAAAAGGGCTTACCCCGGCTCAACTGTATGAAGGAGCATGGGTGGACCGAAGGCTCTATTCAAAAATCATGGGGAACCGGTATTATCATCCGGTTAAAAATACCGTCATTGCCCTTGGCTTATCACTAAAACTTTCCATGCCCGAAATGGAGGATTTACTTGGCAGCGCGGGATTTGTCCTCAATAACAGTTCGATTTCTGATTTGGCCATCATGTTCTGCCTTGACAACCAAATATTTGATATTTATGATGTTAATGTCCTGTTATTGGAAGCTGACCAGAAGGTGCTTTGCAGGGAATAAACAAATGCAGACAAATTTTTTTAAAGGAGATGGTTATGTCAGAATTGGTAGTTAGGACTAAAGAAGATCTGGAAAAAGCAAAAAATAATTTACCGGATACAATTATTTTTGAAGGAGAAATGGCAATAAAAATTCAAAAAGCGATTAAGCGTAAAAAGTCCGGAAAGAAAGTTGGTATTGCCCTTGCAGGTGCTGGAGCTGTTGCCGCCATTATTGTTGGTATAGTTGCTGCGCCAGTTACGGCCGGAGCTTCACTTGGAGCTACAGCAGTCGGAATTTCGAACCTAACAATTGGAACTGCCGCTGGTGTAGCTACATTATCTCTTACTGAGGTTGCTATTGTTGCAGGTGTCATTGTTAGTGCATTGGGAGTATCCTTAGCTGTAGCCAAGGATCTTTTAAAAAATTACAATATGGAATTTAGTAATGGGGTAGCAAAATTTACCAGAAAACAATAGATATACCTACATAACCGGTGGTTTTGATTTATTGTGTTAACAATTTCTTATTGGCGGTGAGTTATGGACGTTGGTGAACTATCAAAACAAGTGGTTGATGTGCTATCAGATGTACTAAACCCTGAAATCATAATTACTTCAGCTATTGAAAAAGCCAATATTGGCATTATTCAACCTCCCTGGAAAAAAGTAACTAAACCAGACGAAAGCAGTTTTTGGTCAATTGTGGCCCGATCAAAAAATTGGTTCATTGAGCAAAATACAGTGTTTAAACAATATCGTTTAGTTGGTGATCCAAACAGAAAAGTATATGCCTCAATATTAAAAAGAGACAAACTTGAAATATTCTTACAAAATATAATCAATATTGGTTCAACGCAAAAGATTAAAGAAGCACCATCGATGTCTATTTTTCAAATTGTTGTTGATGAAAATATTACCGTACGAAATGATTGTGCAAAAATGAATTATGATTATGCATTAGAAAAATACCCTAACACAAAAAATTTAACTGCCGGATTTTATACAACACATCCAGCAGATCCTAAAGCTTTAACTCCTATTGAAAATTATTTTGGTAACCTCGCCTTAAATAAGGAGGATGAATGTGTAGTCTTAATTGGAAAAATGGGCGCCAAATCTGTACATATAACAAAAAATAGACGAAAGTAATACGAATAATAAAACTTCAATCGGTGTAAATATTAATAATATGGACACAAAGGAAGGTTTTTTAACCGCTAAGATTGGCGAATCAGTTTCAAGTGAATCACAATCTTTTATGGATTATAAAGTAAAATTTGATGGCATTCAATCAAATATTTCACCTGATTTATTAAAAAAATCAGTCTGGTTTAAGAATGACTCCCAAATGAATGGTCTTTTGGAATTATTGCTGTCAAGTAATAAACCGATGGAATGGAATTATATTTCAAAAATGAGCTCTACATTTAATTTTGATTTTAAAATAGCGGCAAAAATATTAGGTGTTGGTGAGGGAGATTTGGAAAATGAATATAAAAAGGCAACCAAATTGATCAGAAAGTTTCATGTGATATTTTTAGAAGAAAAATAGAATATAAAATAGCATTAATCAGCTATTTTAAAATTAATAATAATTATTGATGGTGTGAATTTGAAGGAGATGCAAACGACGGCTTTCTGTTATTGATAACTATCTTTATAGTAAAATGGCCAGGGATTAAGCTTACCAAACAAGGGTTTGCTAAAACAGTCGGGAAAATAATTTTTGTTATCGGTGCAGTCAATATGTCTTATAACACCCCATTCTTAATCCTGTTCGCCTGGGCCCACCGGTTAATGACATTCATAGCCTTTGGGCTAACTCTAATATTGAACTTGGCCTTGGCTTGAATCAGCAAGCGATCCTTTGTTACCTCCAATGTAGCGTGGCTTTCAATTAAGTGGGAATCCTTGTCATAAGAGGAAAGATTAAATATTGAACATTCCCCGCTTGAGCATTTATAAGCGTATGATGAAACGCAGTTTTTCATTTTGCGTCCCTCATTAAGGAGATCCTGGGCAGTCAAAAGCTGGGTCACTCTCCATTTGCATTCAACGGTTTCAAAGGCAAAATTTGCTATATTGAATCCTCTCCACCTTTCTTTCAAGGCACTCGTAGCAGGCCTGTGTTGTTGCCTTGGATTTCTCGTCCGGGCAATCATATCCAAGGCTTCCTGTTCCCGTTGAATTTCCGCATGCCATTCATTTGCAATCCCGATAATACTGGTCATTGTTCTTCCGCTAAATGAAAATGGCTGAAACTTCTCTCCCCATTTGATTTTTTTGTTGATTTTTACAAGGACAAAATCACAAATGTCCCCCAATTCGCCTTCCTCAACCTGATAGTCCGGGCTGCGGGCAAGTAAATCAAGAAAGCCGGCCACTATAGCATGGTTAAAATATTTTTCAAATTTCAGGGTAAATACTTTGGCGATAATCATGCATTGTTTGACGCTCATGTTCTTTGCCTTGCACTTTGCGTAGAAATACAGGCGGACAACAGATAATGGGCCTGAATATGGCAGGGTTTCAGTAAGGAAATAATGGGCGTCTGCTTTGGTAAAGTATTCCTTGTTTTTTCGATGGAATGAATCGCCGCTTGCTATATCGCTTACCCATTGTTTGGAAAGGTTAATTATACCATAGTAAGCGGACTTTTTTTCTTTACCCTGTTCATCCAAAAAGTGATCCTTTTGGAGCGTTGTAAACAGCAAAGGTATGGGGATAGGGTAGGGATAGATATAGGTTTTAAAAAAATCTATGTACTGGCGGTCTTTGTTAAAAGAATGGGACCTGAATCCCTGGGGTAATGTATCCCGTTTGTCATAGGGAGTCCAGCTTATATAAGAAAAAGCTTCCAGGAGTTTGCAGGCATCAGATTTTTTGTCCGATGATATATTCCTTTTGCGGTCCTCCGCTAAAATTTGTTCCGCAGCACTATTTTCCGCATCCTTTTTTTCCTTGCGTTCCAACCGGTATTGTCTTTTTCTGCTTACCCGGGCAATGGTTTTTTCGCGCCGTTGAAATCTTTTTTCACGTCTGCGAATTTCTTCTAAAGTTTCGATGCGTTTGGTTGATTTAGGTTCTCTCATTTCCTGGCCATCCTGTCTAACTCATGTTGGGCCGCCTTTTCAATTATTCGGCGAGTATTAAGGTAGTACAACACATCAAGGGGTTTTCCTTTCCATGTCTTAATTATTTTTTTGGCTTCTTTGTTTTTGAGCCAGTCAAAATGCAAAGACACACCGTTATAATATTTAAATGCTCTGATATGGTTAAAATCTTCCATAAAATTATCTTCAGCATTATACCGATCGGAATAGCCATTCAGGATATTCCTGATTTCCGTGGTGTATTCATTCCATATTTTTTTCTTGGGATAGTAAAATCGCGCTGAAGAAGACCAGCTTCCATCTCCTGCAGCATGATAGCGGGGGAAAACCGCATCGCCTTTTTCGAGAGCCCTCATTTCGTAATAGATACATCGACGCGCTTCTGTACGAATACTGCCCCAATCAGGACCCCAGTGTTCGTAAGATTGGTCAGAGGGAAATTTTCGGTAAGTTCTGGACATGTCTGCCTCCCGGGTTAAACCCTACGAGAAGACAGTCCACCTTTTTATATGATGCTTTTTCATGGTATTCATAATATAATACTGTATATCAGGAAATGTCGCTTATGAAGCGACATTTCCTGATCGGGCCTTTTTCTCATACTCCGCCATTTACGCAACCACTCAATGAAGTGGTGCATCAGGATAAATTTAAAATCCTTACCCTTCTTGCGGGAATTAGGGAGACTCAGGCTTGCTAACCTCTATAAGTAATTCTCCGAGAGCAGCAAGTTTTTCCGAAAAAATTCGAAAGAATTTATATGGAACAAGCGTTTCCCGCGATATATCTTTAATAGTATTTGTCCTCGCTTAAAGCGTTTGGCGCCGGACTTTGGACTGACGTGCTTCATTTGGAACGACAATAATGCGGAAAATGTCGAGATTGTGGATTATCACTAAGGCGGGAAGATACTCCTCATAGCGAACAACGTGTAGTAACGCCCGATGAGATACCTCAACCGATAGTCTGGAATGGTACTGCCATCCCACATATATTGGGCCATTTCCCTGTACTAGCCTTCCACGGACTAAATACCGCCTTTTCTTTGTCCCTCCCGTTGATTTTACGAATTATTGTAAATTTATCATAAAAAAGTGGAAAAATTCTTTCTATGGGTATATTATACTTGTAGTCAGGATTTGGGGTATACATGTCAGTCAGTCCATATACCCATTTTCGCTCTCTTGGTGCGCTGCACTTGTTGCAGAAGCTTATTTACTATATATTTGATAGGAATACTATGATATACTTCTTGCGTACTATACCCCCCCCCCCCCCCCCGCTAGATTTACTAGGATATCCCGTAGTTTTAAAACCCCAAACTCATGCTATATCAGGTCAAGGAGCTTTGCTATGAAAGCAGCGCGCTTTTTTTCCCTAGCCTGCGGAGCCCTCCTCATGTTCGCCGGATGCGACCTTTTTCTCAATAAGCCGGAAAAGGACGCCCTTTCCGGGGCGGAATACGAGGCATGGCTGGCCAAGGCGCCCCACCTTTCGGTGCGTATGGAACTGGTCCCCGGTTCGGGCTCCACCAACCCCCCGGCGGGGCTTATTGTACTGCCGGACAACCGGCCCAAGCTGGAAGTGCCCTTTAACGCTACCTTTACGGAAAACCCCGGGTTCGGCTTTGTGGAATGGCGGGCCTTCAGGACCGGCGCCCCGGTAAAAGATGGGGACGCCAAATTAGGCGCCGAGGTGGGGTTTAAAAGCCTCAACGCCTCGGGCACCGAAGTAGAAGTGACCGTCCTGATTAATGAAGAAATAACCATCATCCCCTTTTGCGCGGCCCTGCCGGAGGTGACGGACCATAACCTGCCCAACGCAACCTTTGACCGGCTGCCCACCAACTACCCCGTGGAGATGCGGTTTAACACGCCCATACTAAGCGAAAGCCTTTCCTTCCTGACCGCCGACAATCCCCAGGGGACCATTACCGTAACGGGAAAGGCGGACCAGGGGATGAACCCGGTGGTCCGGGATTTGACCAGCCAGTACGAGCTGCAAAAGGATACGGGGGGGCTCTGGATACGACTGGAGCCGGTACGGAACGGCATTACCCTTGCAAACAACAATATTACGATAGAACTGGGGACCGGCATACGCAGCAGGGACTATCCCATATATATGGTGGAAAGCCGGGCCTTTAGCTACGGCGCTTCGGACGGCCCGGACCTGAACTTCCCGGTGGTTGACAGCAGCCTTATCAGAGGAGCCCGGGGCGTTGGGGAGACCGATGTCTTTTTCCCGGGGAAAACCATTAGCTATGACCGCGCCAGGCGGACCTGGCCTGCGGAATATGCCCTGAAAAGTGATGAAGCAGGGACACAGACCGTGTACCTGTTTTTTGACGCCTATAAAACCTCCGCAACGATAAAGGAAATAAGTATCACCGAGGAACGGGTTTTGGATATCGCAGGCCGTGCGGTAACCGGGGAGACCCTGAGCAGATCGGCCTACCCCAATGAGAATTTGCGGGACGCCGATACCCCCCTGGCCCAGCAATACGTTCTGGAATTGCAAAAAGTACCCTTTACTATCGCCCATACGGTGCAGACCGTTAAGGAAGGGGTCATTCGGTTTTATATACAGCCCCGGGATTCCTTTGGGATTGGGTACAGTTATGCGGACGCCCTGTCCCGGGGTCTGTATGTGGAGGCCCTGTTGGACCTGCCCCCGGACCCGGTGTCCTGGATTGAGGGCACCTATAACCGGAGCGACGGGACGATTACCCTGTCCTGGACGGATCCGGCTAATGCGGACCTGGACTACATCGACATAAGCTGGGCTGGGGGTACAGCAACGGCGTTGGCGGGGGAGCAGAAGGCGGTCCTGACCGATATGACTTCCGGACTCTACGACTTTACCATTACCGCCGTAGACCGGGGCGGGAACCGCACTACGATTGTGTTCCCCTTTAATGCGGATTCTACGATTCCCAGCCCGGTTAGTAATCTCCAGGGATCCTACAATCCGGATTCCCAAAGCATGGTCCTTTCCTGGAATAACCCGGTGGGGGACACGGAAGCGGAAACTATCAAGATTAGCTGGAGCGGCGCTTCCGGCGGCTCAAGCTCCGTAGCCTTAAGCGGCGTTGATCAGGGCTATGCCATACCCGGCATAGCGCCGGCCAACGGCGCGGCCTACACCGTAACGGTGAAGACCGCCAACGCCCTGAAAGAATCCGGCGGGGTCTCAGTGACCGTCTACCCGGACATCACGCCCCCCAGCCCGCTTACGGTTACCACTTTTTATAACCAGGGCTCCAGGACTATCGCGGCCAGCTGGACCGATCCGGCGGACGCGGATTTGCAGGAGATACTCCTGGAATGGGGGATCAACGGGGAAGGCATTGCGGGAAGCCAGCGGATAAACCGGGGGCAGGAATCCTACGTTATTACCGGGGTTGTTTCGGACAGCCGGGGCTACACGGTGCAGGCCTATGCAATTGACCGTGCGGGGAACCAGTCCGCCGGGGCTTCGGAACCTGTGAAAACCGACACCACCCCGCCCGGGGCTGTGTGGGGCCTTGCGGGTTCCTATAACCGGGAGGCGCAGCGGATTACCGTTACCTGGACCGATCCGGTGGACCCTGACTTGAAGGAGATCCGCCTTGCCTGGCAGGCGGGAACCGGGGCTTTGACGGATATAACCCTGGACCCGGGGGTCGGGACCTATACCATTAATTCAGTGGGCTATAACAGCGGGGAATACAGCATTACCGTTACTGCAGCAGATCAGGCTGGTAATGCAGGGAGAAGTGAAACAGTAAATGTACGGACCGACATCCTGCCTAAGCGCTTGCCCGCTCCCACGGGGATACAGGTCCTGCCCACAGGCAGCGCCGATTCCAAGACACTTACCATCGAATGGGACGCGGTTAGCGGCGCTACAGGCTATGAGGTGGTTTACAACATCCATAACGATAGCAACACGGCGTTATCCGGTGGCGGTACGATTACTGATGCCGCCGGCGGTAAAAAGACTACGACGATTACCGGCCTGAGCCGGGCGTCCTATTATGTGTGGGTACGGGCAAAGAACGCGCTTGGCGCCGGGGAATACAACATCGCCCCTGCTATCGGGACCCCTAAGTACAATGTTGCAAGCCTTTCGAATCTGGTGATGAGCCCTGTGTCGATAAGCGGGTTTTCTCCCGGAACATATACTGGGTATTCGGTGATAATCCCTTCTACCAGCTCCACCTTCACGGCAACGGGCTACCCCAGTTTTTTCGGAACAGTGCAATATAAGTTCAGCGGCGCCTTCGATTCCCTCAACACATGGAATATTAGCCCTGGGGCCGCGGGCACGGTAACCGTACGGGTGACCGCAGAAGACGGCTCGGCATACCAAGACTACACCGTAGCTGTAAGCGCGGCCTGGTCGAATCCCGGGGGCATCGTCCTGCCGGGGGAGAAAATCACCCTGAGCCCCACGGCGCCGGTGAACCTTAGATGGGCTACCGGTACACAGATATTTAAAGTGAGCCCGGTTTCAGAGGCCATAACAAACGGCAGCATAGAGTGGTTTGTGGACGGGCAAAAGAAAAGCGGTCCGGGTACCAATACTACCTTCACCGTAACGGCGAAAGGGTATTCCCTGGGGAGGACCCACACCGTAACGGTTCGGGCGAAGGTTGGCGGTTTGCCCTATTCGCGGGATGCCCAGTTCACGGTAACGGAGTAGGCGATGAAAAACATACGAAAGACGATGCACGTACTATCACTGGCAAGCGCCCTGGCGGTGGCCCTGCTCCTGGGTTCCTGCGCCAATCCCTTTGCGCCTGACAAGCTTAATCCGGCGGAAACGACGATTCCCCAGGGATACGGCCGCCTGCTGGTCAGCCTGGGCCTTGAGGAGCCGGCGGAGCTCGCCATTGCGCAGCAGGCGGCGCCCGATGCGGCGTTACAAGCCGCGCGGACCCTGATACCCGGCAATTTTACCCGGTATGAAGTCATCTTTACCAATGATGATGCTACTCCCGTGGTGGTTACCAAAACCTGGACGGCGGCAACGGGGAATGTGGTGGACCTGATACCCGGAACCTGGAGCATCGCCGTGACGGCCTATGCCGGGACTGGGGCCGGGGAGGAGTCCGGGACAGGGCAGGCTACTGTAGTAGTGGACGCCGCCACCGAGGCGAATATCAGTATTCCCCTGCGTATGCAGGAGAGCGGCTCGGGGACCCTGAGTTATAGCATCGCGTTTCCGGGAAGCGCGGTCAGCTATGGGACTAAGAGACTGATCATATACAACGATGACGGTACGACCATTACTCCCCTGCCTGAGGAGGGCGCTGCCAACCCCATCACCTTTACCACTTCCCCGGCAACGGGGACAGTGTCGCTGAATGCGGGGGGCTATTACCTGGTGGTGGAACTGGAGAATAGCCAGGGCCGCTTTGCCCGGTGGACCACGGCGTTCCATATTTATAACGGCCAGACCACTCCTGCGGCGCATAGCTTTGGAGATGGCGATTTTGAAGAGTCTATTCCGGTTTCCGGGTCGGTTACGGTTACTGTCGGGGATAATCTGACCTTGAGCGAAGTAACGGTAAGCGCCTATGGCACGGAGGCCTGTGACGGGCTGCCCGTTGCCGGTCCGGTGGCGCTTGCTTCGGTTACGACCGGTGGTACCTATACCCTGTTTATCCCCAACAGATATCCCGCAGTCTGGTTGCGCCTGGGGGCGAAGGATAGCGCCGATCAGCCGGTGTCCAACGCCGAGGCGCTAGTGACGGAGGTGCCCATTAACGAGGCTCCGGTCACCCAGAACCTCAGCGCCGGTATCTATACCATTACTTCTTATGCTGCCGATGGTGGCAGGGTTACCGCACCCTCCGCAGCCTTTGAGGGCAGCACGGTGGCGGTTACGGTAAGCCCAGCGCCGGGGTATTTCCAGAGCGGGAAATTGCAGTATACGGACAGCGCCAACTCCAGCAATGCGCCGCCTTTTGATGGCGGGACCTTTACGATGCCCGCTCTGAACGTAACCCTGAGCGCCAATTTTGCGCTCATCGCCACTGGCGGCGAGACTGATGTAGCCATCGTGAACAACGTGGGCTATGACAACCTGAACGCTGCCTTTGCGGCAGTACCAGCTGGGACCGGGACCGCAGCAAGCCCTGTGGTGATCACGGTGCTGAAGAGTACCGCCACCGGGAATATCACGGTCGACGGCGGGCGGTATGTGCAACTGGTCGGGGCGGGTTACACAACGGCTACCATCACTTTTAATGAAAACACCTTTCTGGAGGTGAAAGCCGGGGCGGGGCTGATACTGGGGGACGGCTCTTTACCGATTGCCCTGGACGGCGACGCGAAATGGACCGACTTTGACACGGGGGAGCACGCCGGCGTTTCCCGGGAAGGCGCCCTGGTACAGACCGCAGGGGCCTTCACCATTAAAGGTTCCGCCCGGGTGCAGAATAACTATGGGGGAACAACCGGCGAAGGCGGGGGCGTGTACGTGGCGGAGGCAACCGGAAACCTGGTAGTTGACGGAGGCGCCATCGAAAACAACTGGGCGTCCAAAGGCGGCGGGGTGTATCTGTCCGGCGCCGGCGCAGATCTGACCGTAACTCAATATGGAAGCATCAGCGGCAATGCGGCGGAGACCGGCGGCGGGGTGTATCTGGCCGGCACCGGCGCAGCCCTGACCGTAACTCAGTATGGAAGCATCAGCGGCAATGCGGCGGAGACCGGCGGCGGGGTATATGCTGCCGGAGGGAACAGCACCCTGGAAATCGGCGGCTCCGTGGAGGGGAACCTTGCCCAGGACGGCGGCGGGGTGTACCTGGCGGCAGTGGAAACCGGGATAGGGCCCCGCCTGAACATCAGGGTCAGCGGCGCGGTAAAGGCCAACCAGGCGAGCCGCAACGGCGGCGGCGTCTATGTAGGCAAAAATGCCAACCTGACCATGACCGTGACCAGCGTCATTGATGCGGGCAATAGCGCGACGGAAGGGGGCGGCCTCTATCTGGCAGCGGACGCCACGGCAAGCCTGGAAGGGAACGCCCGGATTACCGGGAACACCGTGGCCCAGAACGGCAAAGGCCCGGATGCGGCCCTTGCGGCGACCCTGAATCTGAACGGCGGCGCCCTGGTGAGCGATGCGTACCTTATCAACGCTGCCGGAGCCATCGGGGTTCCGGGCATCCTAACCGCGACTGTCTCGGCGAAGATTACCCCCCATGACTACAACCGCAGTGAGCCGGTGCTGACCGGCGTCAATGTTGCGGCCAACTATACCAAGTTTACCCTGGCAAATCCAACCGCAGGCGGACATAACTATATGATTAGACGCACCGGGTCCCTGGTGGACGCAAGGTACACCCGATACCGGAATGCCACTACCGTGGACTATTACACGACCCTGGCAGATTTGCTGTACGATACTGGTGATACTGGTTTCCCATCCGGGGGCAGCGAGGGAGCTCCCGATGAGATCAAGATAGCATCCGGGACGAGCTCCATAACCCTTGGTGCGGGTGAAGGTTTCACCATACCCGCCGGCGTCCACGTTAAGCTGGTACCGCCGTCAGGGGGCTTCACCATCACACGGAGCGCCGCTTCAGGCACCCCGGTGTTTACCGTGAGCTCCGGGGCTTCCCTGGCCATCGGAGGAACGACGTACGCCCTTACCCTGGACGGGGGCTCTTCCACCCATACAAGCCCATTGGTACAAGTGAACGGCGGGACCTTCACCATGGGGAACATTGCAACGCTGAAGAATAACAAACGCTCAGGCGATGGCGGCGCGGTCTCTGTCGCAAGCGGGACCTTCACCATGAGCGGGGGAACCATTGGCGGGACATCGTCGACCAAGAACACGGCGCCTAACGGCGGCGCGGTCTCTGTCTCCTCAGGAGGGTCCTTCACCATGAGCGGAGGGAGCATCACCGGAAATACCGCA
>NZ_AEEA01000006.1 GCF_000297095.1 Treponema primitia ZAS-1
AAGCTATGATAAAAACATGCGGTTATCTGGTATAGTGTAGGAGTTCGGAAGAACAACTACCGGTTGTGACAAAGGCTGGGGCAGAGATGACCCCGTCCGCCCGATTAACAGCCGGTAGCCGCATTTGCTTACTGGGGAACGGCCCTAAGCCCGCCATTACCCCGAATAGACGCATGGTTCAGTATACCGGAGTTCAACCGAACGCACAACTCATTTTAGGGGGTTCGTATGAACTTTGTAGGAATTGATTTGCACACGAATCGGTTTACCTGTTGTTATCGGACGGAGGAGTCTGGAGAGAAGCGGACCGAAACGTTCGAGTTGAATGAAGCGGGGCTGCACGCCTTTTTTACGACACTGACTCCTGACACCTATGTGCTCATTGAGGCTACCATAACGACCTTTTCATTTGCCCGGCTTTTTCGGTCTCGGGTAAAGGAAGTTATCGTTGCGAATACCTATGAACTGAAACAAATCAGCCTGGCCCGGAAGAATACGGACAAGATCGACGCGGACCTACTGTGCCGGATCATCAAAATGCAGATGCTTTCCGGGGAGCAGACGATTTCTCCGGTTACGATACCGCCAAAAGAAATCCAGGATCTCCGGGGGCTTTTTTCAACGTACCGATTTTATAAAAAACAGAATGTCCAGCTGAAGAACCGGATCCATTCGCTCCTGAAGGAACAGCTCTACGGTTTCACCCAGGAAGAAATCTTCGGCAAACAGAGCCGAACCAAAATACGGGAGATTTCAGTAGATCCGGTACTCCGGTTTCAGCTTAATCAGCTTATGGATCGGCTTGAGCGGGATGAAGGGGATGTGGAAGTACTGAAAGAACAGATACTCTTGGCGGCCAAGCCGTTTATGTCGCAGATTGATATCCTGACCAGCATGAAAGGGGTGAGCGTGTTCACTGCTGCCGCAATCATTGCGGACATTATTGACGTAGGCCGTTTTAAGGACTCAAAACACTTTACCTCCTACCTGCGCTCAGCGCCCAAGGTGGCAAATTCCAACACTTCAACCAGTATCAGGGGCACCAACAAGAAAGGCCGTAAGCTTTCGTCAACCCTTTTGACCCAGTCGCTCAATCATATGCTGGATTCCAGCCTCAAGTTGCGGAAGTGGTATGACCGTCTTACGGAGTACAAAAAGGCTGGTTTGGTGCGAAATGGCCTGCGTCGGCGTGTTTTTGCCGAAATCTTCCAAATGCTCAAGAAAGGGGAATATCATTATGGGCGGGATCAAAAAAACCACCAGGGAAAAATGGCTCACTATAAAAGATTTTTAGAAACGTATGCTAAAACTGCTTGACTTTTCTCATAGACGCC
>NZ_AEEA01000007.1 GCF_000297095.1 Treponema primitia ZAS-1
ATGGACTGCCGCAGAAGCGGCCTTTGAGGGGGTATTAAACCTGGACCCCAGTGACGGACCGGCCCAATTGTTTCTGGAACGGGCGCGGGCCTTCCGGCAAAAACCGCCTGCAGCGGACTGGGACGGGGTGTTTAATTTAAGCGAGAAGTAGGGCCCTATTCTGCAAACACAGCCTTAATATCGATAATGCAGCCCGGCAATACCGATACCGGCACGGTTCCTGGCCCTTCCAAATCGTAGAGGCTGGTGATGTACCGGGGCCCCTGCTTATTGGTCTGATCCAGAATATGGACCTGTATGCTCCGGGACTCGGGATCCACGGTCCAGTATTCCCTCACCCCCGCTTTGAGGTATTTGTTAAACTTATACACCAGATCATGCTGGGTGTTGGTGGGGGACAGGATTTCGATTATCAGATCCGGTGCGCCGTTACAGCCCCGTTTATCCAGTTTGGAAAGGTCGCAAATTACGGTAATATCCGGCTCTACCACCGTGTCATCGCTCAGATCATCTTTGGGGAAAAGCCTGACCCCAAAGGGGCCGGCAAAAACTTTAGGAGTCATCCCTGAGACGCTTTGAGTCCCTTTCAGAAAACCCTTTAGCTGATACGCTAATTCGATGGAGATCCCCTGATGATATGTCGCCGGAGGGTCCGCCACATAGAGGGCTCCGTCAATGATTTCCGCCCGGTAACTCTCGTCCCATTGGAGCATATCCGCATAGGTATAGCACGGCTCCGTCTCTTTCATTTCTGCAAGTTCAACCACAAAAATCCCTCCTTCTTAACAAATGTATAGTACACTTCTTATTTTGTCAAGATTCCATATTCCACTTGCCTTAACCGGTCCTATCTTAGTATTTTATAGTATCATTTACAACTAAATATCACATAAAGGAGTCTCTCCCATGGCCCAGCACCAATTTCAGACCGAAGTAAGCAGGCTTCTGCACCTTATCATCCATTCCCTTTACTCTAACCGGGAAATATTCCTCCGGGAGCTTGTGTCCAACGCTTCCGACGCCCTGGACAAGCTCAAGTACCTCACCGTGGCGGACGACGCCTATAAATCTATCAGTTTTGACCCTCGGATCGACATTAGCTTCCATAAAGATGAAAAGGCGGGGGCATCGACCATCACTATTGCGGATAACGGTATCGGCATGAACGAAGCGGATCTGACGGATTCCCTGGGAACCATAGCCCGGTCGGGAACCCGGAGCTTCCTGGATAAGCTGGCGGCGGATGCCAAAAAGGACTCCAACCTCATCGGCCAGTTCGGGGTGGGCTTCTACTCCGCTTTCATGGTGGCGGACAAGATCGAGGTGATTAGCCGCAAGGCCGGGGAAGAGGCGGCCTGGAAGTGGACCAGCGACGGGAAAGACGGGTATGACATCGAAAGCGCCCAGCGGGATACCCAGGGCTCAACGGTGATCCTCTACCTTACCGAGGAAGGGACCGAGTACGCCAACCGCTGGTCCATCGAGGATATTATCAAGCGTTACTCCAACCATGTGGCCTTCCCCATCTTCCTCACCTACGACGAGAAGGAGTATGACGACAAGGGCAAGGAGAAGGGCTCCAAGACAAAGACCGACCGGATCAATTCCGGTACCGCTATTTGGCGGCGGTCTAAATCGGAGTTGAAGGACGAGGACTACAACGAGTTCTACAAGCAGTTGGGACACGATACGGAGGAGCCCCTCTTCTATGTCCACACCAAAGCTGAGGGGACCCTGGAATACTCAACCCTGTTCTATGTTTCCAAGAAGGCCCCCTTCGATATGTACAACGCGGACTACAAACCCGGGGTCAAACTCTACGTAAAACGGGTTTTCATCACCGACGATGACAAGGAGCTCATGCCCACTTGGCTGCGTTTTGTCCGGGGGGTCATTGATTCGGAGGACCTGCCCCTGAACGTGAGCCGGGAAATACTTCAGCAGAATAAGGTGCTCCTCAATATCAAAAACGGATCGGTAAAAAAACTGCTGGGGGAATTCAAAACCCTTTCGGATAACTCCGCTTCCTCGGAAGCGGCCAAGGAAAAATGGGAAACCTTTATTGCCCAGTACAACCGGCCCCTCAAGGAAGGACTCTACCAGGACTTTGCCAACCGGGAAGCGATCCTTGAACTGGTCCGGTTTAAGAGCACTACCACAGACGGCTGGGTCAGCCTGGCGGACTATGTTTCCCGGATGAAATCGGATCAAAAACACATTTACTACATAACCGGGGGTGATGAGAAAACCCTCAAGGCCTCTCCCCTGCTGGAAGCGTACACCGCCAAGGGAATTGAGGTCCTCATCATGGACGATGAGATCGACGATATCATCATCCCTTCGGTGGGGCGCTACAAGAGGCCGGGTGCGGTGGAAGGGGAATCACAGGAGTTTGAACTTAAGGCGGTGAACCGGGCCGGAGCGGACGAGGAGCTTGGGGAAAAGAAGGATAAGGCCGCGGAAAAAGAAAGCAAGCCTATCCTCGAGAAGCTCAAGAAGGCCCTGGGAGACCGGGTAAAGGACGTAAAACTTTCCCGGCGGCTCCACGACTCTCCCTCCTGCATTGTGGCGGACGAGAACGATCCCACCATGCAGATGGCCCAGATGCTCAAGGCCATGGGCCAGACCGAAATGCCCGACATAAAGCCCATTCTGGAAGTAAACGGCGATCATCCCATCGTGGTGGGCCTCCGGGATGTGGAGGATGAAAACCGAATCGCCGATGTTGCCGGGGTCCTCCTGGATCAGGCCTTGTTGGTGGAGGGTATCAAAATCAAGGACCCGGCGGACTTTGTAAAACGCCTAAACCGCCTGCTGGTCAAGTAATGCGCCGGGCGCTAAAGCACCTTACTTTTATCTCCTTAGCCGTCAATACCGGGGCTGGACTGGCCGATATTATAGTACAGACTATACCCCGGAACTTGGTATCGTTATTCTAGTAGTCATAGGAGAAGACCATGTTGAAAAAGGCGGCCCTGCTGGTAACGACTCTTATATTTTGTGTCCTTACCGCCTGTGTCTCGACCCCTGATGATGATAGTATGTATGACCGGGATGGTAAGCAGGAGATCCGTCCCGATTCCTATGAACTGGACACCAGGCATTCCCCGGTAAAGGCCAAACAGGGTGAATGGATTTCCCGGACTCTCCATGTAAATGATAGTGACTGGTTCGCCTTTACCCCCGGAACGGCGGGGCTCCTGGTTGCGGAAACCGACGGCGATACCGATACGGTTCTGGAACTCTACCTGGACCGCAGCCTGCTCCGGGAAAATGACGATGTGGGCAATAACCACAACGCCAAAATTGAGTATTTTGTCGATTCCGGACTTAGCTACCTTATAAAGGCCTCGGGGGTGCGCCTGGCCGAAGCAACGGAAAACGCCATAGGGTTCTACCGGTTCCGGGTTACCCTGGAACCTATGCCTAAAGCAAAGGCCAAGGTGAACAATACCCTGGAAGAGGCTGAGTTTATTAACCTGGGGGAAACCATCACGGCGTATTTTTTCAATGACGACGACATTCACTGGTATACCGCATCCGCTCCAAGTGCAGGCCGTATTATGGTCAACACCGAAGGAACCCTGGATACCCTCCTTGAGGTATACGATAAGTGGGAAGAGCTGATTGGCCGGGACGATGACTCAGGCTATCAGGGCAACGCAAAAATTGCAGCGGACGTACTCAGCGCCGGACCGGTATATTTTAGGGTGAGCGCATACCAGGGGGCCACCGGCAGGTATTACCTAAAAACCCAATTCAGGGCTCCGATCAAACCCGACCCCTATGAAAACGATAACAGCCTCGCCGGAGCCAAAGAAATCCAGCCCGGTGCATCCCAGTCGCGGAATTTTTCCGATGCCGGGGATGTAGACTGGGTGCGGCTGCGGATTACCCAAGGGGGGAGCTACGAGATTTTTGCCAAGGCGGGGGATGATTACCTGGATACCTATATTGAACTATTTGACACGGATAGCAATTTAATAGCCAAGGATGATGATAGCGGCGGCTTTTGGAATGCGCTCCTCAAGGTTGATCTGAGCCCCGGAACCTACTATATCAAAGTAAGTACCGTTGATAAGGATCCCCTGGAAACCAATGCTTACACCCTAAGCGTCTCCTCCGGTAACTAAATACTATGACAAAAAAGGGGCTATCATGCGTTGTTTTCTGCACTATTTCCTGGTATTTTGTTGCCTAAGCCTAAGCTTTAACCTTTATGCACAGAATTATGCCGGCGATTCCTACGAACCGGACAGCGAGGCAAAGCCGGTTCCGATTCAACTGGGAACCTGGGTGTCCCGGGCCCTCCACGCGGGTGACGGGGATTGGTTTAGTATACGGCCTGCCTCAGACGGCCTCCTTATTGCAGAAACCAGCGGGGACACGGATACCATTATCACCCTGTATAGGAGGAACGAGATTATAGCCCAGAACGATGACAATGGGGACGATATTAACGCCCTTCTTGCATATCCCGTCCAATCCGGTGTGGGTTATACAATTTGTGTGGAAGGGTACGATGAGTCGGAAATTGGCCCCTACCGCTTCCGGGTATCCATGGAGCCTATCAGGGATAGTGGGGAACCGAACGATGTCCCTTCCCAGGCAACGCCCTTTAGTCCCGGAAGCCCCCGTACGGCATACTTTCTTGATCCGGATGATGTGGACTGGTACCGCTATACGGTTCCCAGTTCCGGAACCCTGGTGGTCTACACTGAAGGTATTATTGATACCCTCATCACTATTTATGACGCCGCCGACAATCTCCTAGCCGAGGATGATGACTCCGGTGAAAATTCCAATGCCCGCGCTTCCGCCAGGGTAAGTCCGGGGACGGTGTTTATCAGGGTAAGCGCCTATGATGGGCAGCTGGGAAAATACACCCTACAAGCGCTCCTCTATGAGCCGGCCAAACCGGACCGCTTTGAAAATGACGACACCAAGGAGCTTGCCAAGGACATAAGCGTGGGCGCCTCCCAGGAACGAAATTTTACCGATGCCTCAGACGAAGATTGGGTACGGCTGCGGATTACCCAGCGGGGAATCTACGATATTTATGCTAAGGCAGCGGACAATACACTGGACACCTACCTGGAATTATACAACGCCAACGATGAACTTATTGATGCGAATGATGACTGGACCGGAGATGTCCGGGAGGGGGATATCGCATTGAATGCCCGGCTCTGGCTGGAGCTCAACCCCGGAACCTACTACATTAAGGTAAGCACCCTCAGTTCGGACCCTATAGTTATCAGCGCCTATGTTTTAAGCGTTACAAATGGTTTAAGCGTTCCAAAATGAAACGACAGCGGGATTTTATTTTTAAGTGTACCGGCTGCGGTCACGAAGAGCCTAAATGGCTGGGCCGCTGTCCCGAGTGCGGTGAATGGAATACCCTTATTGAAACGCCGATAAGCGCAGGCCGCTCCGGAAGTACCGGCCGGTCCAGCGGGCGTAACAACCCTCCCCCTCAGTCCTTTCCTTTGTCATCGGTGGACCCCCAGGAGGGGACCCGCATCAGTAGTGGCATCGGCGAACTGGATCGAGTCCTGGGGGGCGGTATTATGAAGCGATCCGCCATACTGGTGGGTGGCGAACCGGGTATCGGGAAGTCCACCCTGCTGCTCCAGGCCGCAGCGGCGGTGGAAACAAAGGGCCGCATCCTCTATGTTTCCGGGGAAGAATCCGCCGGGCAGGTACGGATGCGGGCGGATCGCCTGGGTTTGCGCTGCGAGGGCATCGAGATCTGCTGTACTGGGCGGCTTGAGGAAATCGAGACCATCCTGGAAGCGGTAAAACCGGTGATCATCATGGCGGACTCTGCCCAGACCCTGCATACCGACCAGGCCGGATTGGTGCCAGGCACCGTTAATCAGATGAAGTATTGTTCCTGGGAGCTCATCTCCTGGGTTAAGGAGCACGATGCTGCCCTGTTTCTCACCGCCCATGTAACCAAGGAGGGCGTCATTTCCGGGCCAAAGACCCTGGAACATATGGTAGATACGGTGCTGTACTTTGAGGGGGCCGTATCGGCGGCCAATGACGGGGACAGCCGTTTCCTCAGGGCTGCGAAAAACCGCTTTGGTTCGGTGGACGAGATCGGGATATTTACCATGGGGGAACGGGGACTGGAGGCGGTGGCCGATCCCTCGTTACTCTTCCTGGTACAACGGGAAGGGGGGCTTCCTCCGGGGACGGCCATCGCAGCAGTTCTGGAAGGGTCCCGGCCCCTTTTGGTAGAAATCCAGGCCTTAGCGGTACCCGCCAAAGGTTCCATGAGCCGGGTTTTCTCAGACCGCATCGATTCGGCCCGGGTTTCCCGGGTAGCCGCTACCCTTGAAAAGCACCTGAATCTGCGGCTTTCAGACCACGACCTGTACATAAACGTGGCCGGGGGCATACGGATAGCCGAAGTAGGGGTGGAACTCGCCTTAGCCATGGCCATCTATTCCGCCAGAACCGGTCTGACCCTGCCGGCCCTCACCGCCATTGCGGGGGAACTATCCTTGGCGGGAGAACTGCGTCCCATACGGCGGTTGGCAGCGCGGATTAAGGCCGCCGGAAATCTGGGATTTGAAAACTTCCTGGGTCCGGTACCGGCCCTTCCCGCCCAGTTCCCCTCGGAGACTGAAACAGAAATAACGGGATTACGTGCCATTGGGGACTTAAAGTCTGCTATAAAGGTTCTTTTTTCCTGAATACTCCAAAAAAGGGTACAATTTTCGTAAAAAAATACAAAAAATCCAATTTTATCTTGACGATTGCCAAAAACTAGGATAATTTTAGAAAGACAGGAATTATTTTTTGAGTGTTTTGCATTGTGGTTGTTTTTGTAACAGCCTACCGGTTATGAATCGGTTATCAAGTTTTCTTCTCCCATCTGTACTTTTTCAAATCCCTGTAAAAAATTTTTGCATCCCATGTTCTTCCGAAAGGAGAATCGGAGTCGCCCTTGTATAATAGGGCGTGAATATGTGTTTGCCTGGACACATTAAATCCGGGTGAAGGAATTTTCTCAATGGCTAAGAAACTGTATGTCGGAAATCTCTCTTACAACACCACCGAGGATGGTCTTCGGAATCTGTTCTCTGAATTTGGAAGTGTTGCGTCTTCTAAGATCATCTTTGATCGTGAAACTGGCAATTCTAAAGGATTTGGATTTATTGAAATGGGTACTGACGAAGAGGCGAGCGCCGCCATCGCCGGTACCAATGGCCGTGAATTTGACGGCCGCCAACTCCGGGTCAACGAAGCCATGGACAAGCCCCGCAGAGATCGCGGTGGCAGCGGCGGCGGATACGGCAACAACAACTGGTAAACAGGTTTATACTAACTTCTGAGTTATCGACATCCTTAGATTTCATATAGATCGGTTCTCCGCTATTAAAACCTAGAATAAAGACGTCAGGGGAGGATTTTCTTCCTTGATGTCTTTTTTTCCAAATTTGCTATCCCAGTATGCCCCGGGACAATAATTCCCCCATCAGGCTTGTCAGGGTATTAATATCCATTTCCCCCGAAACATCCTCCAGGGTTGCCCGTATTTCCTGCCAATCATCCCTATCCAAATGCATGGTTTCCCCGTCATATTCCCCCAGGAAAAAGGCTGCCATATCCCCAAGTTTCCGCAAAGCCAATGGCAGGACAACACGGTCCACCGTTCGGTTACACAGATCTACGGCTGCGATTTTGCCAAGCACCGGGCCGACAAGCTGGGAAAAATCCTGCTCCAGCCTGCTTCGGTCCCGGCTTTCCAGGACGGCGGATGGTCCGCGAAGGGAATCTTCCAGGGAAGCTAGTTTTGAAAAAAAGTGATCCACAGGACGCATCAGGCTCCTCCCCCTAATATCTCCACTTAAAGCCGAAGGATATCATCGGTATGGGCAAATCGTAGACCGGAGTGTACTCACTCGGATCTTCTTCGCCGGTGTAACCGTTGACCCGGGCTATCCAAATCGCATCGTACACCAGGGCCTGCAGGTTTTCGATACCAAGGTACATTTCGGTGTTTACCTTCCCTTTGGGATTAAACCGGAAGAAGGAAAACTTCACGTCCACCGGCCAGGAGAAGCCGGTACGCTTGTCGTTTTTTTCACCCTTAGGCGTACCGCTGGCAAAGCCGAAACGCGTTCCTACGTTAAAGGATCGCGAGGGTTTGAAGCTCAACACAAGGTTGATGTTATGGTACCGGTGAAAAGAAGGATAGAACCAGTCGTTACCCGTCTTGGGATACCGCTCGGGGTTCACATCATCCGGTATATCATCTGCGTCCGGGATGGTGTCCGGATTCTGGTACTGGGCCCAGGTAAAGGAATAGGACAGCCAGCCGTCCCAGTAGCGGGATTCCAGCCTTTGCAGGATAAAATCAAAACCGATCACCCTCCCTAAGCCGTTAAACCAGTAGTCGATTTTGGTATCCACCTTAGTAGGATTATCGGGATCGTCTTCGTGGGTGGTGCTTACCGTATATGCCCGGTCAAAAATGTATTTATAATAGGCTTCAATATTAAAACTGAACTTTTCAGTAAAATCAATTTTAGTCCCAACGATGGATGTCCATGAACGATTTGGTTTCAACTCAAAATCATCAATGTTATTACTTACATCTATGGAGCTGATGACGTCATTCATGGAAGAAAAAAGTCCGGTTCCGACAGTAAGGGTGAGCGCATCAATACTACCCCTGTTTTTAAGGATACCAAAATCAAGATTAAGCCGGGGGTTTAAAACCGGAATGGTCTGAATGGTAAAATTCCTGCCGATAAAATAAAAGTGATCCACCCGCAATCCTAACTCAGCGCCGAACTTTTGCCCGGGGCCCAGGTATTCCAGCAGTGAATAGACCGATGAAGAGAGTCCATGGTTTTTTACATCCAGGGACATGTCATACGGTTCAAAATCTAAACCACTTTTGGGCGGCAGGGGAGCAATCGGATCAAATACCCGCCGGAAGTTTTCAACTTCAATCCACTGGGAATACAATTCTTGTGCTCCCGCAGCAAAGATAAACCCCTCCCGGAGCCCCCAGTCAAAATCGGCGCGTCCCTGATAGGTTATGGTTTTGTTGGTCATTCCCCCGTTAAGGTTCATCGACCCAAGATAATCCCAGAAAACAGGCCCTTCCTCATTTTCTTCCATGACCCCGTCCTCGGACGGAATAGGAAGAGGCGGCGTGTAACCGGGTTCGCGGGGCAGTTCCATGGTGACGTCCGCAATCATATCGGTTTCATACAGGCCGGCGCCGGCGCTTGCCCGGAACACCATATCGCGGTGGGGACTCCAGGTAATACCGGTAATCCCAAAGAGCCGGTAGTTCATCCAGTCGAAGATCAGATCCACATTCCGCTTGTCGCCATCCCGTTCATATTCGTTGTGGTAATCCGCCCCCACACCATCACTGCCAAAAAAACCCGTGGCAGTCAATTCCAGATCCGTTGAAAACCGGTAATTCCCGGTAATAGAAAAATCCCGGATATAGGGCGCGGTGGTAACGCTGTTGATCATTTCAAGTTCCGGAACCCCCTTGGAGAGCTGCTGCGCCCCCCAGACAAAGGGATCCCAGTAGGTTACCTTCCCCATGGCTGCCACACCGCCTTTTCCCACAAGGGGAAATGACAGTCCCAGGTTGGTCTCACTGGTGGAGACCCCCAGGTCAAACTGGGTTTCCGTTGGGGAAGGTTTGCGGGTAACTACTTCCAGGAGACCGGAGATGGTATGCCCATAGCGGCTCGAAAAAACGCCGTGGGAAAGCGTGGCGCTTTCCACCATTTGGGGAACAAAGATGGAGTACGCGCCTCCCCAGTGATAGGGATCGTCGATGTAGAACCCGTCCAGGGCTGCCATGAGGTCCCCGGGGGATCCCCCTCTGATTGAGGGCTGGGCATCAAACATGCCCGAATACCCCACCCCAGGCAGGAGTTTTATCGAAGTCATCACATCTTCTATAAACCCAATTTCCGCTGTACGGCTCAGGGTTTCCCCGGAAATAGCAATACTGCGCCCGCTCCTGGCTTCGCTCACCTCGGGACTTGATGCTTCAATCACCAGTTCGTGGTTTTCCATTATCCCGCCCAAACGTAGGGCGCTGAAAAATTCATTCCCACCCACCGGAATCAGCAGCCTGCCGTTTTCATAACCCGGATAGGCAATGCGAATCACCACCTGCTGATCATCGGGGACGGTCACCTCTGCCCTGCCATCCTCATCACAGACATATTCCCTGCCATCCCAGGAACGAATCACGGCGCCCTCAAGGGGGATTCCCAAATCCGCATCACTGACGGTAACCACCACATCCCGGCCGAAAAGAGGCGCGCTGCAAAAAACGAGGAGTACCGCTAGGGCAAAAGGCAGGACAGGGATTTTAGGCATATAACTTATACTATCACCAAATACCATGAAGAAGGAAGAGGAACCGCGAAGAGGGCAGGAATTCCAAATCAGGAACAACCACGAACCTCACGGACAAAGACGATAATGTAATATCGTTCCTTAATCAGTCCGTTGGCTCCCCTGCGCAAGCAGGTTCTTGTGTGGTCCGTGGTTATTCCCTATTTAATAGCTTTTTTCAATTCCTCGGCTTTGTTGGTTTTTTCCCAGGGGAATTCCGAGCGACCAAAGTGGCCGTAGCTGGCGGTTTTCCGGTAGATGGGGCGGCGGAGGTCCAGGGTCTTGATGATGCCCGCAGGGGTAAGATCGAAGACTGTTTTTACCGCTTCCTCAATTTTGGCTTCCGGAACCGTGGCGGTACCGAAGGTGTCCACCATGACTGAGACCGGGAAAGGTACGCCAATAGCGTAGGCAAGCTCCACTTCGCAGCGCTCGGCAAGCTTGGCGGCCACAATGTTCTTGGCCACATAACGGGCCACGTAGGCTGCGGAACGGTCCACCTTGGTGGGATCCTTGCCGGAGAAGGCGCCGCCCCCGTGACGGCCCATGCCGCCGTAGGTATCCACGATGATCTTCCGGCCGGTCAGGCCCGTATCACCGAAGGGACCGCCCACTACAAAGCGGCCGGTTGGGTTGATATAGTATTTGGTATTCCCGTCCAGGAGCCCCGTGGGTTCCAGTATCGGCTTGATAATGTCGCCAATTACCGCACCCTTGATATCCTTGTAGGAAATTCCATCGTCATGCTGATGGGAAACCACCACCGCGTCAATGCGGATCGGTTTATGTCCTTCGTATTCCACGGTCACCTGGCTTTTCGCATCCGGCCGCAGCCATTTAATGGTCTTGTTTTTTCGCAGTTCCGTTGCGCGGAGCAGAATCTTGTGGGCCAGGGTGATGGGCAGGGGCATCAGTTCCTCGGTCTCGTTACAGGCGAAACCGAACATCATCCCCTGGTCACCCGCTCCCTGCTGGCCCTTGTATTCTTCAAGGCCAACGCCGGAAACCCCCTGGCTGATGTCCGGAGACTGGCTATGGATCATGTCCAACACCGCCATGGAATGGCAATCCAGCCCATACGCGGGATCGGTATAGCCGATATCCTCGGCGACTTTACGGACTACTTCTTGGAAATCCACAAAGGCTTCGGTAGTTATCTCACCGCCGACCAGCACCAGGGAAGTTGACGCGAAGGTTTCGCAGGCAACCCGGCTTTGGGGATCCTTTGTGTAACACGCGTCAAGGATTGCATCAGAAATCTGATCGCAGAGTTTGTCGGGATGACCTTCGCCAACCGATTCTGACGTAAAAAAGTAGTGCCTCTTCTCCATTACTATCGCCCCTTTAAAAAATTACACTATAACGCTTCTGAAAGTTCCAGAAGACTATGCTGGGTTTCTTCGGCCAGGGTCCTGCGGTCAACCCGGGTTTCATCCCTGGTTTTTTGCGCATAAACACCGGCTATATCCCGGAAGAATTCCTTCATCGCCTGCCGGGCATCGGGATTATCCAGATTCCGCTGCAAATCCGGAATGGACAGGTGCATACCGGGTTCAATTAAATCGGGGTCCTGGACCACATCATTGGAAGCCAGCATAATAAGAGGGAAAAAATAAGCGTTTGAAACGCCAAATTTCCTCTCGGTACCGTAGAACTGCCTGGCAATTCTGGTCAGCATATCGCCGTTTTTAACCACATAGTCTGTGGTACCGTCAAGGATGAGCCTTGACTCATATTTGCTGTAAACAGTATCGAAGGAAAGATTAACTTCCCCTTGCTGTTCCTCTTCCGCAGTCGGTCCCGATTTACAGGCGCCCAAAAGGGAAACCACAATCAGGGATGCCATTAATAAATACGTTTTTTTCATAAATATTCTCCTAAGAACAATTGTAATATATCTGAAAATTAAAACAATTCCTAGTGAAAAAAAATGAAATATCTGTGGTATGATGCTGTATAATGCGGCTTTTTACCTATTCAGCCCTTATCCTCCGGGTACGGTCTTCCGGGGAGTCCAACCGGGAAGCCTGGATACTCACCGCCGAGGAGGGGATACTCCGGGCTACGGTTTTCGGGGGTCCAAAGAGCAAGCTCCGGGCCCACGTGGAACCCTACCACCGGGGAACGCTTTGGATTTATCTGGATCCGGTGCGGGATTCCCGGAAAATTACCGATTTTGATGTCCTATCCTGGAAACCGGGCATACGGGAAAACTACGAACGTTCCGCCGCCGCAGCCGCCATTGCGGAAACCGTTCTAGCGGGTTATGGGGGAGGCGGATCCTGGGAAGAGGCTTTCAAGTTGGCGGATGCATCCTTCGGCGCCCTGGAAACCGCTGATGAACCCTGCTGCGCCCGAATTTTTATCCATTTTCTCTGGAAATGGGCGGAAATTCTGGGTATACAGCCCAATCTGGATGAAACCGGGACCAATGCTTGTGAACCCCAGGAAAATGAGATACCCTGGGATACAGTAGAGGGTCCGATCTTCCTGGGCCCGGGCGCCCGGCACTGGCTTGCAGCGGTCAAGGATCTGGACCCTGCCCAAATGGCCCGTTACACCCTGGACGGGACTTCGGCCCGTCAGGCCAGGGCATTTGTTACCAATATCCTGGAGGATGTTCTGGGGAAAAGGCTGAGAACCTGGGATTTTTAGTGAAGGGGTAAAGTAAAATGCGTGCGGTAGATATCATCATGAATAAGCGGGCCGGGAAGGAACTTTCCCGGGAAGAGATCGGCTTTCTTATCGGCGGTTATGTGGCCGGGGAGATCCCCGACTACCAGGTGTCCGCCTGGGCCATGGCGGTTTTTTTCCGGGGGATGAGCCCGGCGGAGACCGCAGCCCTGACGGAGCTTATGCTTAAGTCAGGAACCACCATGGACCTTTCCGGTATAAGCGGGCCCTTTGTGGATAAACATTCCACCGGCGGTGTGGGGGACAAGACCAGCCTGATCCTGGCGCCCATTGTGGCGGCCCTGGGTATCAAGGACCCCATGATGTCCGGACGGGCTCTGGGGCATACCGGAGGCACCCTGGATAAGCTGGACGCCATTCCGGGCTACCGTACCAGCCTGGATATTGCCGAATTCCGGCGTATCCTGGCTAAGGATGGCTTCGCCATGACCGGCCAGACCAAGGATATTGTTCCTGCGGACAGGCTCCTCTACGCGCTCCGGGATGTAACGGGTACCGTGGAGTCTATCCCCCTGATCACTGCCAGCATACTCTCCAAAAAGGTGGCGGAAGGGGCGGATGCCCTGGTCTTTGACGTAAAATTCGGTTCCGGCGCCTTTATGAAGGATGCCGCCGATGGAGAGAAGCTCGCCCGGTCCCTGGTGGACACCGGAACCGCCATGGGGAAACGGATTATTGCCCTCCTTACGGATATGAACGAGCCCCTGGGGAATATGATGGGTAACTTTCTGGAAGTGGAGGAAAGCCTGGACTGCCTGGAAGGGAACGGGGCGGTAGACTTAATGGAAGTAACCCTGGAACTGGCCGCCCGCATGGTGGTACTCGGCGGCAAGGCGAAGGATGCGGCGGAAGGACGGCGGCTCTGCGAAGATGCCCTGGCAAGCGGCAAACCCCGGGACTTGTTCCTGGCCAATATCGCCAGCCAGGGGGGGGATGTCAAAAAGTTCCTGGACCTGCGCGGTACGTACCGCTCTCCGGTCAGCGCGGAAATACGGGCGGAAAAATCCGGTTTCCTTTCCCGGATAGACGCCTGGAAAGTGGGCCATGCCGGGGTAGACCTGGGGGTCGGCAGAAACCGTACCGAGGATGCGGTAAGCCCCACTGCGGGGATACAGTTCCACCGGAAAGGGGGCAGCCCCGTAGCAGCGGGGGATCTGATCATGACCGTGTGGGCCAAGGACGAAGCGGGACTCGCCGCCGCCCTGCCCCAACTGCGGGAAGCGGTTGAATACTCCAACCAGAAGCCGCCGGCCGGGCAATTAATATTGAAGGAAATTCAATCTTAGACAAGGGTTAACGATAATGATTTGGGATAAAAAAGACATACCCTCGGAACTGGTAACCGAGACGGCAGCCAAATACAGCTGTGATCTGCTCACCGCATCCATCCTGGTACGGAGGGGGCTTACCAGCGGCGAGGACATACGGTATTTTCTCGAGGACGATCCCCGGCATCTCCGGAACCCCTTTGAGCTGCCCGGCATAGATGCTGCGGTGGAGCGGATCCTAGGGGCCAAGGAAGAGGGTGAACGTATCCTGGTTTTCGGCGACCGGGATGTGGACGGCATCACCAGCACCGCCATGCTTACGGGCTTTCTGAGCGCCCAGGGTATGGATGTCCGCTGGCGGCTTCCCATGGGGGACGAACCCTACGGCCTTTCCATGAAGGCGGTTGAGGAATTTGCCGCCGACAGCGGGACCCTGATCATCACCGTGGACTGCGGTATCTCCAACCTCGCCGAAGTCGACCGGGCGGCGGAACTGGGGGTCGATGTGATCATCACCGACCACCACAACCCCCAGGATGAACTTCCTAGAGCCTACAGTATCGTTAATCCCAAACTGAAAAATTCGACCTATCCCTTCCGGGATCTGGCGGGCTGCGGGGTGGCCTATAAGCTGGTGAGCGCCCTGCGTTTTGCCCTGAAGAGCGAGCTTTACAACCAGCCTATCTGTCTGCTCAACACCCAGCCTTCCAACGATTCCTATATCATTGAAATCGTTAAGATTGGGAACCTTGCGGTGATGGACCGGCTTACGGAAACCGTGGTTCCCGGCATGGTGGGCATAGGCGAAACCCGGATCCCCGCCTTCCTGGAGGGCCAGCAGATCCTGGTCTGGGATGCGCCCCTGCAAAAGAAAACCCTGGTTAAGATATTCGGCGCGGGCTTTGAGATTTATATGCTGGATATAGCTCCGGAAATAGGGAAGCAGATTCCCCAGGCCGCGGGAAAGAGCCTGCTCCGGCTCAAGGAAATTTCCCGGATCGCCAAATATGCGGATAAATCCCCGGGGGAACTGGATATATTTATCAATCTTTTCACCTCCTTTATCCAAAAAAAAGAGGGGCACTTTACCCCCGAGGACAGCACAGACCTCCAGCTTGCCGCCCTGGGAACCGTGGCGGATCTCATGCCCCTGCGGGACGAAAACCGCATCATTGTCCGGCGGGGTCTGGCATCTCTTATAGAAAAGCCCCGGAGCGGACTTTCGGACCTGCTCTTTAAATTGGGTCTGGCGGGCCGGCGTTTCGGAACCACCGAGCTGTCCTGGCAGCTCTGCCCCGCCATCAACGCCGCGGGCCGCATGGGCTGCCCCGACAAAGCCGCAGCATTACTGTTGGCGGTGGACCCTAAGGAACGGGAAACCCTGGCCGCCGAAATAATCGCCCTGAACGAGGACCGGAAAAAGCTGGGCAGCGATAACTGGACCGTGGTGGAGCCCTTAGCCCAGGAAAGCGTGGAAGCCTACGGGGGAAAATTCGTCCTCGCCGCCGCCGAAGGTATATACCGGGGGGTCACGGGGATCATGGCGAACCGTCTGGTGAACCGGTTCAAGGTACCGGCCCTGGTGGTTTCATTTGCAGAAGAAACCGCCACGGGTTCCCTCCGTTCCGCCCGGGGCTACGAACTTCGCCCCCTCCTGGAGGGCTGCGCCGATTTGTTCCTCGACTGGGGGGGCCACAACTTTGCTGCGGGGTTCAGTATGGTCCGGGCCAACTGGGAGCCTTTCCTGGAGCGGCTTAAATACATCACCGAAAACATCGAGCTGGGGGAAGAGACCGATGAAGAAACGGTAACGGTGGACGCGGAATTCACCGCCCCCAGAACCCCCCAGTTTCTTACCACCGACCTTTTTGAGCTGGTGGATCGCTTTGAACCCTACGGTGAGGAGAATAGCCCCCTTAGCTTCCTGGCCCGGGGTCTCAAGGTTACGGATATCAGCCTCATGGGGAAACCGGAGGCCAAGCATGTCAAACTCACCCTGGATACGGGGAAGGTAAAATGGCCGGCTGTATACTGGCAGGCAGTGGATAAGATCAAACGGGACTTTGACAAAAACGATACGGTAGATTTAGTGTTTACCCTGAACCGGAATTGGTTCAACGGAACCGAGACGCCCCAGCTTATTGTTACGGATTTGAAACGGAGCTAGAGTCTGCGCGGGAAACTTTATTGCAAGCGGCCAAGCTGCTGAGCATAGCATTACGGAGGATGGCGTTCATCCGGGTCTGGTAACCCTTGCCGTCCTTTTTAAGCCATGCAACCACATCCGCGTCCAGGGTACAGTTTACCTTTGCCTTGACCGGCTTATATAGATGCCTGTCCTTCCATTCCGACCAGGGGTGGAAAGTGGAAAGATCCTTTGTTTCAGGAATATCCGAAAAATCAATATCCTCATCCTTAATACTATCTACCCGCGCCCAGTCTTTCTCGGTAGGTTCAGGAAGGGTTTCCTGGGTATACCGCACCATTGCCATAATAGTCCTCCTTTTCCCGCTTATTGGCCCTTCTAGCCGATATGATTCTAATTGTATCCGAGAATACCTGATCCGGTTCGGTGAAAACCACATACAGGATACGGCCCCGGGCACTACCAACAACGATGTACCACTCTTCATTGACGCTATGGGAAGGATCGTACCGATCCCATAAACACCTATCCTCAAAAACAAGAGCCGCTTCTTGAAAGCTTACCCCATGTTTTCTGATATTCTTCCGGTTTTTCCATGTATCCCAGGTGAAAGTCATAAACTTCTCCCAGAATATATGCTACATAATACAATGTAGATTATTTTATCTACATTGTCAATAGGGAAATCGTTCTTTTTCATCACTGCCTTCCTTAGTGGGGGGTTATTACCTACTAGATGTATCAGCGCTGAATTTTGCTTTAGTGATTCACTTCCCTATTTGCCTTTCCCATGATTAAATGTACATAATGAAAGCCATAGCCGGGCTTAAACGCAAACTGTCCATTTTCATTTTATTGTTCCTCCTTGCCGACTGTTCCACGGCTAAAAAAGAAGCCACCCAGGAAGAGGTTTCCACAACGGAGCAGACGGAAGAAATGCCCGTGGTGGCAGAATCTGCGGAGACAGAGCCTGTGGTAACGCCGGTCGAGGCGCCCCCAGAAGCCGCTCCGGCAATACCCATAGTCCTTATTCCCGATGAGATCCGGCCCGGGGAACCGTTTACCGTGGCCTTTATGGCGGGCGGGAATGGGGCAGCCCGGGAATTCCGGGCGTTGTTGCTTAACAGCCGGGGAGAACGGCTCGCCAAGGCGGCGGCTTTCAGCCTGGGTGAAGAAGCGGTCGGAGTGCTGGCAGCAACGATAGCGGTTCCCTCCACTGCGCTGCCGGGGGAAGCCCTTATACGGATAGAAAGGGATGGGGTGACCCTGGGGGAAATTCCCTTTCATATCGCGGATCGGGAATTTGCCGCCGAGGAAATTGAGCTGAACCAGCAGAATACCGATATCCGTACCGTACCGGACCCCAAAAAAACGGCGGAATCCGAGCAGCTCTGGGGCATTATTAATTCTACGGGGACGGAGATCTTTACCGCCGGCCCCTTTGCCCCGCCGGTTACTTCCACCCGCAGGACCAGCTTCTACGGGGACCGTCGGGTTTACCGCTATGTAACCGGGAAAACCGACACCGCTATCCACGCCGGAGTTGACTATGGGGTTCCCACAGGCACTCCGGTCTTCGCCTGTGCCGATGGCCGGGTGGTTCTGGCCCGGTTCCGAATCTCCACGGGTAATTCGGTCATACTCGAGCACCTGCCGGGGGTTTATTCCATCTATTATCATATGGATAGTATTCAGGTTACCGAAGGGGATATGGCCGGTTCCGGGGAGCTTTTGGGAGAATCGGGGTCTACCGGCCTTGCCACCGGCCCTCATCTTCACTGGGAAATCCGGGTTTCCGGAGAAAACGCCGACCCGGACGCCTTTACCCTCCGGCCTGTCCTTGACAAACAGACGATTTTAAGTAAACTGGAAGAATTAGAAAATCCGTAAAACGTATTTTCTTTTCGTGAATTTCCGAACCCCGGTATACCGAAGGTTCGCTTTATCTGTCCTTAGGACAGGATCATTCTTACCGAAGCAGGAAGGGAGGTGATTTTAATTGGCGCATATCATCGTAGATGATAACGAGATGCTGGAAAAGGCCATCAAGCGGTTCAAACGCATGGTGGAAAAGGAAGGCATCATTCGGGAATATAAAAAGCGGGAATATTATGAAAAACCTTCCACCATCCTCAACCGGAAGAAAAAGGCTATTCAACGGAAGCTGCTTAAAAAATCCCGGAAGGGCAAGTCAGAATATTAGAGCGCGTACATAAAAGCGCAATTAGGTAAGGAGGAATTAGGGGTGAGAAAAACCGGTCACGGCAAAACCCTTAATTCTTTTTTTTTATTATTCCTTCTCCTTTCAGTTTTACTTTCCTGCGCTTCCCTCTCTCCCCTGGCGGATCAGCCCCGGACACCCCCTGCCAGAACCGTAACCCCGGATGTTTTACTTCCCGCCTGGAAACCCTTTGCCCCGGGGATAGATTATTTCGAGGGACGTATCGGAAAACCCCGGTTGGAACTATGGGCGCTTCGGGTGGATCTGGGCAATCCGGATCTGGAATTCGTCGTGAATTCCGGGGAGATGGTGGGAGTTATCCCCGGGACCACCATCACCGGCTTTGTCAGGGACTATGACTGTATCGCGGGGATCAATACCAATCCCTTTGACCCGGTTTCGGCGAATGTGGGGGAGGAACGGACCATCGTGGGGATAAGTATAGCCGCAGGGGTCCTGAACGCCCCTGCGGTTCCCGGCTATGACGCCCTGGTTTTGTATACCAATGGGAAAGCAGCCATAGTCAGCCAAGCAGCCCTGACAACCCCGGATGAACTAATGGACATCCGTAACGCCGTGGGAGGTTTCAGCGAAGTTCTGCGAGAGGGCGCCGTAACGGAACAAACCCTGGCCCGTAACGGTCCACGGCACCCCCGGAGCGCCGCAGGAATATCTGCCGACGGAAAAACCCTCTACCTGCTGGCTATTGATGGAAGACGTCCGGGAAGCGCGGGCGCAACGGAAGAAGAAATCGGCATAATCCTGAAACAGCTGGGGGCTGATGATGGCCTGAACTTTGACGGCGGCGGCTCCACGGCCCTTGCCCTGCGCTACCCCGACGGAACGGTCCGGGCGGTAAACACCCCCATCCACGGCATGATCCCCGGCAAGGAACGGGCGGTTGCAACCTGTCTGGGGATACGGGTTGTGGAGTGAGGCGGTGGAGATGACTCTACACCCGGACACTACGCAAAACTGGCGCCTGGTACCCGCCAAAAATGGTTTTATTTTTTTCTTTGAATAAACCCAATTTTATATCCCAAACAAAAATTCGTACTTAAGTCCAAAGCAGCTCCGTATCCAATATCGTAGTCATCATAAGCCCACAACACACCAGTAACGCGTGCTTCGGTAAACAATACGCCGGGACCGATATGAACACCCCCTCTCAAACCTCCGCTAAACGCAAATCCAGGGGCCGTTTGCTCGGGGGGGGTTGCAAACGCTATATGCATCCCAGGTCCGAAAAACACATTTACTTCAAATGGAGAAGGACGCATTATTAGTGTCGGCTCTACTAAAATATTGATACCGCTATACCCGTTTCCACTCACATCAAGAGCTATTCCAAATAAATCAAAAGGTTGAACCATCGCATAAACAGAAAACCCAAGAGGCAATTCACCAAAATGCCAATCGTATGCTTCCAGATACTCTTCTGGTTCACTAATAATCATGCTGTAACCCGCACCTATTCCAAAATAAAGCCATTGATATTTCCAGGCATCCGCAGGGTTTATTCTTCCCAATAATCCCGTTAAGGTGGGATCGTACTTTATATTTATTGTTCTGGTACCGATTACTTCAGCGGTTTCTATAACAATCGCCTGAACTCGCATACGGTACATATCGCGGTACTGACCAATAGAACCGGAAAATAGAATTTGGGCGCCTATCATCCGGCCAATACCCTGGGCTGTTTCATCGCTCACGGAACCGCTCATGTTAAAATTCAATTCGGTTTCTAACATTTCCAAACGGCTTCTTTCCACAACCCGTACTGTTCCTGTATTGGCAAAGGCAACTAAAAGTTCCTGAATGATAAAATCGGAAAGCCCCTTTGTTTCCGCCTCAAAGTTCGTAACCGCGACAGTCGATCCTGAGGGTAACTTTGATGAGAAAAAATCTACTGAATCCAGAATTGCATTATCCAGTGTAATGGCTTCCTGTGTATAAGCCAAAAAGCTACAAAACAAAAAAATTCCCAAAAAACTTATTTTTTGCATTTTCCCCTCCTCGATTAGCCAGTCTGCTATTTTCAAAGACCGGGTCCTGCCACATCAAAAAATGCGGCTTGCCTGGGATTTAACCACCTAATGTGGTGGACGCCATATAATAATACCCTTAATTCGGGTGTTGTCAAGGAAGTAACCACCATTTTTGCGTAGTCTCTAAATAATGAGTTTTAGAGAAAATATACGGGAATTATTGAATTATAATGACATGGAACAAAAGGAATTGGCGGCTAAGCAAGAAGGGCTCCGGCTAAAAACTGCCCTTCCTAATTTTCTCCCAAATACTGCCGTACCGCTTTTCCCATGGTCTTGTAGATCCGGCGGCGCTTTTCGTCGTCGTATTCCAGCAGGGTAAAACGGAAACCAGGGAGATCGCTGGCGAACCCGGAGAGGGGGACCACGCAGATACCGGTGGAGGCTAAAAGCCAGTACACAAAACGTTTGTCCGGCGCTACACCGGCGGTTTGTTCCTGGATGTATTCCCCCAGGGAGGAGTCGGAAACCGGGAGGGTCCGGAGGGTGGGCTCCTCCAGGATACCGGGGTCAAAGACCGCAGTGGCATAGAGGGCGCCCCGGGGCTTTTTTAAGCTTACCCCCTTGATGCCCTGAAAGGCCTGGTAGGCTTCTTCGGCGCGCTGTTCAAACATGGCGGCCCGGCTGATCAGATGGTCCGGGTAGCGGCTGTCCCCCATGATGGCGGGGATACAAAGCTGGGGCAGGCTGGTGGAACAGACTTCAAGACGCTTGGCGTCCACCAAACTTCTTACATAGGCGTCAAAACGTTTATCCGAATGGCGGTTGTACACCTCAATCCAGCCGCAGCGGGCCCCGGGCCAGGGGACTTCCTTGGACAACGAGCGTAGGGCCAGCCCGGGAACGCCGTCGATGATCTGGGAGAGGGCGGCAGTTTTAGCGCCCCCATAAACGATATTGGCATAGGTTTCGTCACAGACGATGAAGAGGCCGTAAGTCCGGGCAATACGGACAAATTCCTGCAAAATTTCCACGGGATACACCGCCCCGGTGGGATTATCGGGGTTGATTAACAGGAGCCCCGCCACGGAATCGTTGTACTTAACCTTTAGCTCCACATCCTCCATGTCGGGCATCCAGTCCCGGTTGGGATCCAGCCGGTAGGTCAGGTGTTCATACCCCGAATGGGCAGCCTCGGCGGAGGATAGGGTGGAATAGGCCGGAGAAGGCCCCAGGACCCGGGCTTCCCGGCGGAGGAAACCAAATACCTTGCCCACCGCATCCCCCAGGCCATTAAAAAAGAGAATATCGTCGGCTTCGATTTTTACCGGTTCGGGGTAACCATCGGCGCCTGAAAGCTTTGGCCGCCGGCTTGCCTGGGCGGACAAAAATTCCCGGGCTTCCCGGGCGCCCTCGGTTTCCGAATAGGCGTAGGACAGATCCTCCCCGGCCTTTTCCCGCACAATATCCTTGATCCATTGAACAATGTGTTCACCCTTCTTTACCGGGTCCCCGATGTTCTCCCACTGAATAGGGATACTCCATCGGCTTAAGCTACGGGCAAAGGCGACAATTTCACGGATTTCATATTTCAGCTTCCCCGCGCCGGGGTGAACGATGTCTCTTCTCATTTTTTTACTATGGCCAAAATCAAAGGGGCTGTCAATGCGGATATCATTTTTAGCGGTTCTTTACTATAAAAGAAATACCTTCCGTATCTATTATGCCTTATCCCAGGTTTCTTTTACAAATAGAAGTGACCGCTTTGCCTCTCCATCATAATCAATTCCGGGCATAACGTCACGCCAGATGGAACAGGCATCGCCGATCTCTCCCCCTCTTTGCACCAATGGCTCTAAGGTTATTTTCCCCCCGTAACCGGTCTCTTTTAAGGCATGAAATATTTCTTGCCAGGGCAAAAACCCACAGCCCGGAGGTCTTCGATTGTTCTCACCCAGATGAACATACCCGATCTGTTTTCCTGCACTTAGAATAGCACTGGAAAAATTATTTTCCTCGACATTCATATGGAAGGTATCAAATTGAATCTTCACATTCGGCCGACCTACTGCATCCAGATATACTTCCGCTTCCTTTTCCGTATTGAGCATATAATGCTCATAACGGTTTACAAGTTCCAGGCAGATATTAATACCCTTATCTTCAGCATATACCGCAAGTTCTTTCATACAGGTGATACTCCTGACCGTATGAGCTTCTTTTGTATCGATTATTTTTGAATTCCATATACCATTTACGATACCACATGCCGTATCAGCACCCATCGCTGATACGAGATCAAAGTATCCTTTCAAATATTTCACGGCATCAGCACGTACAGCTTTATCAGGAGAAGTTATATCATATTTTGCAGGCGGATCAACAGCCAGCACATATTCAATCCCAAGATCATCACCGAGTATTTTCAGATCCCGGCGTTTTGATTCGGACAAATTCTTCAATGATTCTGCAACAAGTTCAAGAACATTAAAACCCAGTACGGCGATTTTCCGGGTGTATTCCATATAATCCGCGTCAAAATTCGGGGACCAAAACCCGTAAAATATTCCTACCTTATTTTTCATCTTTCGTTTCCATCGATTTCTCCCGCTTCCCTTTATAAGACAACATCATCAGATTATCATCGATATGAACATTTTCAATTGAAACATTCCTGCCAAAACTAAAGAATACCGGATTAAAATTCAAAAACATTTTTACGCCGAATTCACTGACTTTTTTTGCAATTTCGCCTGTTCCATCCGTAGGCAACGCAAGAATTACCGCAACAATTTGCTCGTCCCGGATATATTCTTCTATTAAATCCATATCATATATCTTGATACCGTTTATAACTGCTCCGGTAAGCTTTGGGTTAATGTCAAAAAAGGCTTTTATCTCAAACCCACAGTTTTTTAATTCTTCGTAATTACTCAGCGATTGCCCAAGATTTCCTGCACCAATGATAATCGTATTTTTCTTTGTTTTAAGATCCAATAATTCTGTAATCTGATTTAGGATCATTGAGATATTATATCCCACCCCATGATAACCATTATAGAGAAGCCTATTGAAATCCTGGCGCACCTGAGAAGCGGATATTCCCATCAGAGAAGCAAGCTCATTTGAAGAAATGTACTCTTTCCCAAACTGCTTCTGCTCGTTCAGATATCGGTAATACCTGGGAAGCTTTTTAATCAAAAGCTTAAAATGTTTTTCGCCCTTTACATACATTACAAACTGCCTAGCCCTTTATGGGAATACGGTCTCCGTTTTAAAACCAGTCTTTTTTATACGCCTTTCCCTTGACATCAGAGACTGTAACACAACGGCAATAATAAGTACAACCCCCTGAACAACCATCTGATAGAATGAATCGACATTCAGCTGCACAAGGCCATTATTCAGGATACCCACAAATATGCAACCGATTAGAATACCGGCGGGCCGTCCAATTCCTCCCGAAAGAGCCGTACCCCCCAATACACATGCGGTAAACACATCAAAAAGGTATGTTGAGCCTACCTGTGCGGATCCTGCGTTTATACGAGCCGCAACAATCAGGCCGCCCAGCGAAGAAAACAAGCCGCCTAATATGTAAACGATAATCTGCATCCTATTAACACGGATTCCTGATAAGCGCGCGGATTCCCTGTTTCCGCCAAGTGCATAGCAGTAAGTACCAAACCTTGAGTACTTCATAAACAACGAGACAAGTGCGTAGAGAATCACAAGAATAATCACGGGCCATGGAATTGCCCCCAAATAACCGCGGCCGAGCTGCACAAAACCGGACGGGAAATTTGAAATTGGCGTAGCCTGTGTTATTACATAACCCACACCCTGACATACCTGCATTGTACCAAGGGTTACGATGAACGATGGAAGTTTCAAATAAGTTGAAAGCGTCCCGTTTATCAACCCGGCTAAGAGGCCCACGCACATACCGGCGAGTACAGCCAAGGGCATTGGAACATTCAATTGAATTGAAAGCTTTGCCACAACAATGCCGGTAAGAGAAGCAACCGTTCCGACAGAAATATCCATTCCCCCGGTAAGGATTACCATAAATCCCCCGATTGCTATAATGCCGACAATCGATACTTGCCGTATTACATTGATGAGATTATTCCAAATCAAAAATGTCGGCGATGCAAATGACAGGAACAGGATAAGAACCAGAAGGGCAATATACATACCCGCTTCCTGCTTTGATGTCGAATACCAGTTTTTTATTGAATTCATTGCCCTCAAACTATTTCTGTTACCCATGAATATTACCCCCCATTGCAAATTGCATAATCGATTCCTGACTTGCCTCTTCTCTGTTCAACTCTGATACTATACGCCCCTCGCGAATAACTAATACCCTGTCACTAAGTTTTAAAATTTCAATCAACTCGGACGAAACTATGATGATGCTTTTCCCTTCCCCGACCATCTTGTCTAGTATTGTGTGAATTTCTTCTTTCGCCCCAACATCCACTCCCCGCGTTGGTTCATCAATCAGCAGTATTTTAGGATCCGCTTCTATACATTTACTCACGACTATCTTCTGTTGATTCCCCCCACTGTACAATTTCGCTTTACGTTTTGTATCCGGAGGATTTATCCCAAATTTTTTAATCGCATCATGTGCCATCTTTTTTACTTTTTTATAGGAAATCATATGCAAAAAATTTAACGTTTTACCCAAGCTTGCACATGCATTGTTATATTCCATTGTCATTTCCATCATAAGACCTTCCGATTTTCGTTCTTCAGGGACCAGTGCAATGCCGGATTTATAAGCATCATAAGGCGAATTGATCTCTACTTTTTTTCCTTCAACCAGAATTTCACCGGAATCTTTCTTATCCGCCCCGAACAATGCGCGGACAATTTCACTCCGTCCCGCACCGGCCAGTCCTGCAATACCGAGAATCTCGCCCCGTTTCAGATTAAAGCTGACATTGTGTACTTTCTTGGCATTCAGGTTCTTCACTTCCAGAACAATGTCATTTTGAGTCGTTGATTTCCGTGGAATACTATGGACCTCACGTCCGACAACCATCTTTATAAGACTTTTCTCGTCAATTTCAGCACGATCCTTAGTTCCTATATATTTGCCGTCCCTTAACACAGTAACCCGATCAGCCAGCCTGAACACCTCGTCAAAGATGTGCGTAATGTAAATGATTCCGACTCCCTGTTCCTTGATAGATTCAACGACACGATAAAGATTTTCTCTTTCCTTTTGTGCAAGCGAGGCGGTAGGCTCATCCAGTATTATGACCTTAGGATTTGTACTGATCACCTTCGCCACTTCAACCATTTGCTGTTCTGCAAATGACAGTACCTGCATTTTTTTTGTAATATCTATTTTAAATCCGAGACGATCTAAACTCTCTTGCGTTTTTTTTAAAGAGTACTCTTTATCTATAATATTAATAAATTGTTTTGCTCGTTCCCGTCCAAGCATGAAATTCGTCGTTACATCCAGCCAGGGTACAATATTCAGTTCCTGATGCACAACATTTATACCATTTCTTACTGCATCTACAGGACTCCTGATATCAACTTTCTTATTCTCAATGTATATATCTCCGGAATCTGCATAAAACGCTCCCGAAACGATTTTTATGAAGGTGGATTTCCCAGCTCCGTTTTCTCCCAGCAATGCAAGAATCTCGCCGCCGTTTACATCAATCGATACATTATCAAGAGCTTTTACACCGGGAAAAGATTTACTTAAATTCTTTACGTGCAGCACCACTCCCATATCCATATCCCCCTCAAGAATACAGAAGGCCAATAAGCTTGGCCTTCTGTAAATGCAGAATCATTATTCCATCATGCTATCAACGGTTGTTTTATCGCACAGATCGAATGATACCTTGACCTCATAATCAAATTTCTCACCCTTTGCTGCCTTAAGAGCCATTTCAACAGCCTTATCGGCCATTGCACGGGGAGGAAGGAACATGGATACCTTGAACATGGAGTTATCCGACTTGATCAGTTCCATAACGTCCGATATCGTATAAAACCCACAAACCAGCGCATCCTTTTCGGTCATTCCCCTGGACTCCATCGCCGCAAGACCGCCAATTGCGCATTCATCATTGGCTCCCCAGAGCATATTTATGTCGTTATTTGATGAAAGAATATTTTCAGTAACCGTCATTCCCTGTTCGGTTGCGGCCTGCCCGTTCTGTACTATAGTCTTTACATTCGCTTCACCAAGCCCTTCTTTCAATCCCTCAATAAATCCATATTCTGCTTCAAGACAAGGCTGCTCAGCCGGATAGGAAAGCACTGCGACATTTGCTTTCCCATTAAAATTATTCTTCGCATAATTCGCAGCCCATCTGCCCTGGACTTTACCCGTTTCAAACGTCTCAAGGCCTACAAGCCCGGAAGCAACACGATTTCCATCCCTATCAACAACTTCAAGATCACTTAAAATAACACGTACACCGGCATCTTCCGCTTCTTTGATTGCAACATTAACCCCACCCGGATCGAGCGGACAAATGATAATGACATCACAGCCCTGGGAAATCATATCCTCCATCAGACTGATCTGCTTTGCCGCATCACCCTTAGAATCTGTTGATATTATTTCAAACCCCTTCTCTATTCCCAATTTTTTTATCTCATCAATCCAGTCCACCCAATATCTGTGGCCCATGTTGTAAAGGGGAATTCCTATTTTTATTTTACCCTCATTCTTTTGTTTGTTGTTACTCTTATCCTTTGAACAGCCAATAAGCGTCATGGCAGCCATTATAACAGAAACGATAACCAATAATGTTCTTTTCCCGCTCATAAAATTCTCCTCTCATTTTCTCTACCCAACTTTTGCCCATATATATGAGCACCTCGTAAATTCTTACTATACTTACCCCTCCTTTTATATTAAGGATTATGACAGTTCAATATTCCTGTATTATTATTGAATTATTCAATAATTCCGCTGCTTCCAAAGTGTTCTTGATCTCCCCTTGCCGTATTAGCTGGGTACAAATATTGCCTGTCGCACTAGCCTCTACAGGGCCGGCGTAAATATTCAGATGAGTTTCCATTTTTATCCGATGACAAAGATAGGGGCTTTTCGATCCTCCGCCCAATACATAAACACTATCAAATTCTTTTCCAAGGATTCGTTTCAGATCACGAATGGTATTTGCTGAAACATGGGCAATGCCGTTTAAAACCGCAGCATAAATTTTTTCTTTTTCTGTCGACCCCGAATACCCAACTTTACCTAAATAGGTTCTTACCTTTTCACACATATTGCCCGGATATGTAAACTCCGCGCTGTCCGGATCTATCATCCCTTCAAAATGCATCGCAAAAGCCTGTTCTTCGAGATAATCGTAATCAATATTCCAATTTGTTTTATTAAGCCAGTCTCTGGCACATTCCTGGATAATATAAAGCCCATTAGAATAACGCAGAAAATTTATTTCCCCGTTAAACCCGTTTTCGTTGCTTAAACCAGCTTCAAACGCCTCTCGGGTAATAACAGGTTCGCGAAGGAAACAACCCGTCATGACCCAACTTCCGCTGCTAATATATATTGTGCGATCGCGGTTCTTCGCAGGTACGGCCATCAATGCGGATGCAGTATCATGCCCGCATATCCGCATGATCGGGATTTCTCCGGATGATAACGGCGCTTTAACTTTTCCAATAATATCAGGCCGGGGATCTGTTTCAGGCAAGATATCAGGCATGCCTAATTTATCCATCAAGGTATAATTCCATCCGTCCTGCCGTAAATCATACATGCCGGATGGACTTGCTGCTGTGTTATCGAAGGAAATTTCTCCGCTTAAAAGAAACCCCACTAAATTTGCCATTAACTGTATTTTTTCTGCTTTTGCAAAATATTCCGGAGCGTGTTTTTTCCAGTAATTCAGATGAACAAACGGACAAATATCTTCAATTATTGTGCCATTGCTTTGATACAGCTCATAATCAGATATGGCGGAAAAAACTTCCGAAGCAGACGACTGTACCTTTGGGTCCCGGTAGCTGAGGGGGAAAAAAAGCAGCTTTCCCCGGCCATCTATCAAGCCCAAATCTGCGCCCCAAGTATCTATACCCAGAGAATATACATCACTCTCTTTACATATTGACTCAAGCGCAAAACGGTACATCATCCATATATCCCAATACAGATTTTCTCCAATCTTCACAGGTAAATTTTGTTGACGCATTATCTCGCTGAAGTCAAGACGACTTCCGTTAAAACTTCCTATGATATTTCTCATGCTCCCTGCTCCATAATCAAGGGCCATGATTTTCTTTTGGCGCATTGCTATGCTACAGCAGTTTCGAGAATAAACCTACCATGGCATTTACTTCTGCATTATCCAGCAGGGTAAATGCTTCATCAAGATCTTTTGCAGCAATTACAATACCGTGATTTGGGATCAACGCTCCAATTGCGCGATCGGCGATTTCCGAACGGCGGCTGTAGAAGTAGGAAATTACTTCCTTTGCAAGTTCCGGAGAGGTTCCGGCAACTTCCTTTATACAGACCATAGGCCCACCGGCAAAGTATTCAAAATTTTCAGTATACACGTCCAGTGTCTTATTTGCTGAAGCATAAACGAGACAATACCGCGGATGCGCATGCAGGACGGCTCCCACTCCGGGGACTGCCTTATACACTCCCAGGTGCATCATGCTTTCCCGGGTTAACATAGTCGGATCATTCTCAACTACTTCGAGGGTTTCGGCATTCAACGCAATCAAATCATCCGGCTGAAGCTGCCATCGCAATTTTTCCCCCGCCATCATGGGAGTCACATAAATAAGCCCATTGTGCTTAACGCTTATATTACCCCCACCGGCGTCCGTAAGCTGACGGTCAAACATCAGCCTGCCTGTATTAATTACCTTGCACCGAATGTAGTCATTTCCGAAATTACACATTTTTAATCCTCCGTGTATTTTTGTTGAACAGCTTCTCACAAGTCAAATCATGCGGGTTCGTTATAACCGCGCTGTCGATCAGACTTTGCCTCTCTTTACACAATGCTGTCGCTTTTTGCAAAGCGGCATCTACCTCTGCAATACCCCCGGCAATAAACACAATTCCCTTACCACCTATTCCGTTAGCAAGCCGTAGATCTTCAATCCATACATCAGATGTCTTGACTGCTTCGTCAGCCGCATAAATAGCGCTCACCGTATCTGCAGTCTCAATGATCCCCACAGCTTCCGCACTTTTACCTGGTGACAAAATTTCCAAGACACCCTCACTCAGATTTCCTATTACAACCGAACCGGTCATACTAAGCAAATAATTTCTCCTGAGCAAGTCTACCGCACTGTAAACAGCCGCATACCGACCGACAAAAAGGATTAGATAACCGCCAGGACATATCATTTCTGCACGCAGAAGGATGATATCGTTATTTTTTACTGCGCAATCCATACCTGCAACACCGCTGGCAATTGTTCTGAATTCCGCAATACCGATTGCAACTGCTGTTTCTTTCATGCTTTGTTTACAAGGACGCTATCCGGTTCGTCAATAATCCCAACGATGGCGGCATCAATCGGCGCTGCTTCACGATCCGTACCGATACGGGCAGCGCTTCCTGTTGCAACAATGACCACTTCGCCTACACCTGCACCGACGCTATCAATTGCAACTGTATATTGATCAGTCAATTTACCATCTTTAATCATTTGCACGATCAGAAGTTTACATCCCGTCAGCTTTTCATTTTTCTTTGTGGAAACAACATGTTGAACAATCTTTCCGAGCTGCATCTGAATACTTCCTTTCCTGTTCCGTTATTTAATTATCGGAAGGATCTTTTCAACATCGCCGTGAGGCCTGGGAATGACATGAACTGCGATTAATTCCCCAAGCTTTCCAACAGCATTTGAACCTGCTTCCGTTGCAGCCTTAACGGCGCCTACATCACCGCGAACCATAACCGACACATACCCGGATCCGATTTTATCAACACCGACGAGTTCTACATTCGCTGCCTTTAACATCGCATCCGCCGCTTCAATAAGTGCGGTAAGCCCTCTTGTCTCAATAATTCCCAATGCTTCTTTTGCCATTTCTTTTTCCTCCATTCAATTATCCGATTTCTTTTACATTTATCTCAGCCGATATAAGTTTCGGCAATATTGATTCAATATCACTATGCGGGCTCGGGATAATATGTGCAGCGACGAGTTCTCCCAATCCGCTTACTGCGGCAGCGCCGGTTTCCACCGCAGCCTTTACAGCCCCAACGTCACCTTTAACCATAACGGTCACATAGCCCGATCCGATTTTTTCAACCCCCGCAAGCTTTACATTAGCGGCCTTTACCATGGCATCAGCCACCTCAATAAGCGCGGTAAGCCCTCTTGTCTCAATCATTCCCAATGCTTCTTTTGCCATTTCTTTCCTCCTCTATCTATCAGGATATCTTGTCAATTATAGCGATTGTCTCTTCACAGGGATTTGCTAAAACGGTATACGCATAGACTTCTCCCAGTTCCTTCGCTGTCGCTTTACCACTTTCTATTGCCGCATAAACTGCATCCACACTCCCTCTTATGGCAATAAAAATTAAAGCATTGCCAATCTTTTGTGTTCCAATCACTTCAACGGCCGCAGCTTTTACCATGGCATCCGCCGATTCAACCGATGCGGTAATACCGCGCACCTCAAGTATCCCTAAAGCCATACTGCTGCTTCCCATATCAATCACTCTTTAAATTTGTATATGTAATCATACGATAAATCCCTTCATCCGGCCGGGCATTCATTTTGCTGGAGATAATATCACCAACCAAACCTGCTGCTGCGAGCCCGGCCTGAACCGCACACAAAACTGCATCCGGCAATCCGGCAATCTTCAGTGCAACGATTAGTTCAATGCCCGTATTCCCCTTTGTACGCTCCATACCCACAAGACGGACATCAGCTGCTTTCAAGGCCGCATCCACGGCGGTAACAGCACATACAAAACCATAAACTTCAATGATCCCATATGACTCTTTCCCCATTGCAACATGCTTCTTTCGGTAGGATCCATCAAGATACATCACCGTTTCAGGATGCGGATTGGCAAATACCCTATACGCTATCAATTCGCTGATCTGCTTTGATACGGCACACCCTGCTTCCACAGAGGCATTTACAGCATCCACGGCGCCTCTGACCACAATTGTCACCAGTCCGCCGCCCATATCTTTTTTTATATCAATGAGAGTTACCTGCGCCGTCTTCATCATGGTATCCAGCACCAATATACTTGCGGACAACCCTCTTACCTCAAGCAGCCCAATTGAACCAGCCATTGCTATCCCAACCTCATTGATATATCCCGGAAGGACTATCCAATAACCTCAATGCTGAAAGTTACATGGTTATCGGGATCCGGACACCCAAGACGAATTTTCCCCTTCGTAGGCTCCCACCAGAAATTCGCATTGCAAATCATTGCATTAATGTAGGGCAGCAGCCCAGCGAAAGCCGGAATGCATACTCCCCCGGGTGTTTTATCCGCCTCCAAATAGAATGTTTCACCAACCTTATGGCGGGCAACACAGGTTCCTTCAACACGCTCAACCGTAATTTTGAACTTCTTGAGCGGCGGCGGCGTTACTTTGCCGATAAGCGATTGAGCTGTTCCAATAGAAGAATCATCAACGAAGACAGGCTTTTCAACCTTAAAACTATCGTGACCATTCCCTATTGCGCTTTTTACCAACTGATCAAGTTCTGCTTTATTGATTTCCATAGCTCCAACTTCCATTCCTATAGAATTAAGATAAATTAATCCTAACATAAGGTTATTTATATGTCAATAAAAATTATTTTTATTTTTATTTTATTGAAATAGATATAAAAATATCTTAATAATTGGTATTTTTAGACAAATAAAGCCATTTATATTGATTTTAAGTTATTTTTATAACGTTATAATTTATTTATATGAAATAAAATTCTTTCGTACTATCAGACGTGAAATACTCATTCTCTGACAGGAGGCGCCTGTTACGAATCTAATTAGTCAGGGGATTTAGTAGACAAGTACGTTTCAACCTCATGAGCTCTGAAAAAAACCCTCCGGTTCCGGCGGCAAATTACCGGAACCGGAGGAAATGACCGGGAGGGAAGATTTCCTGCAAACCGCCAACGGCGGCATTTGGTGTGGCTTGGCAGGGGACCATTCCCTGGTTGTCCTTTTTATTATCCCCCAAATATCGCTTGAGCAAGATAAAACATTGGTACTATTTCCATAGACCTTGGTACTATTCCAAAATCAGCGTTTTTTTTATTTCATTCTTGCTTTGTGTACTGTTATATAGTAATGTTAGGTCGTTTATGAAACTATTTAAAAAAATATCTACGCAAATTCAGTTTCTTGAAATGCTCAACAATGAACATGTGTGGGGAATTCTTGCAGGGCTAAGTTTCATTTATGAACTCTGTAATTTAATTGCGGGGGATAGTGTCATCGGCTTTTTGACCGTCCCCATCTTTTATGCATTTGCCCAGAGGAGCGGATTCTTCAAAACCCGGGGAAGGGCAAAACGGTTCGCCATGGTTCTTCTTTTTCTTGCAGCCCTGGCCTCCCAATACCGGTTTGGTATCAGCTTTTTATGTAAGAGTTTTATCAGCATCATAGCAACTGTAATCCTCTGCGTCGTCGGATTTCTCCTTTTTTTACCGGAACTGCAAAAAAATTTAGGTGCAGAACATACTCCGGTAATCCGCCTTTCCCCGAAAAAATTTACCCGGCGGGATGTGGATATGCTTAACAAAGTTTTGGAGGGAGAAAAATACACTGCCATTGCAGCAGAATATGGACTTGCAGAGAGTACCCTAAAGAACAGGCTGCGTATCCTTTTTAATAAGATCGGTGTTTCCGACAGGATCAGTTTCTTGTCCGGCTATGCCCGGTATATACTGGCGCTTGAGGAGGAGGAACTCCCGGAACAACAGGCTATTAAACTTTTTTAAAAATCAAAGAAGTGTTGATTCCCCCAAAGGCAAAATTATTGGACATGATATATCCGGTATTGATTTCCCGGCCACCCTCCATAAGGTAATCCAGGGGAGCGCATTGGGGGTCCGGGTCCCGGAGGTTGATGTTAGGACAAAACCAGCCATGGTTCATCATGTTAATCGAAACCCAGGCTTCAATGGCGCCGCAGGCTCCTAAGGTATGGCCGGTATAATTTTTCAGGGTACTCACGGGGATTGGCCGTTCAAACACATCATAGGTTGCCCAAGTTTCGGCTATATCCCCGGCGCTGGTGGCGGTACCATGGGTGTTCACATAACCGATACTATCGCTTTTTATACCGGCGTCGGCCAAAGCCAGGGACATAGCAGCGCCCATGGTAACCCGGTTGGGCTGGGTGATATGTGTCCCGTCGCTGTTGGAACCAAAACCAACAAGTTCCGCATAGATGGCGGCGCCCCGGTTCATGGCGTGTTCGTACTCCTCCAGGATGAGGGTCCCGGCGCCTTCCCCCACAACCAGACCGTCCCGGTTTTTATCATAGGCCGAAGGGGTGCAGTCCGGGGTATCGTTTTTGGTACTCGCCGCAAAGAGGGTATCAAAGACCGCAGCATCCGCCGCGGAAAGTTCCTCCGCTCCGCCGGCGATCATAATATCCTGCTTGCCCTGCTGAATCAGCTCATAGGCCTGGCCGATAGCCATGGAGCCCGAGGTACAAGCAGTATTGGTGGTAATCAGTCTTCCGGTTAACCCGTAGTATACCTCGATATTGGCGGCGCAGGTCTGAGGCATGGCCCGGACATAAGTGGTGGCGCCCATCTTAGCGGTGGTATTCAAGATGAGCATGCTGTAAAAATCCAACAGAGAATCTATGCTGCCCATGGAAGAACCATAGGCTACCCCGCAGCGTCCCGGAGGCAGATTAGCTTTCTCCGCCACCGTTTCACTCTTTTCCGCAAGACCCGCTATTTTTAAAGCCCGATCCGTGGCGACCAAAGCGAGGAGACAGACCCGGCCCATACCCCGGATTTTCTTCCTCGGAAGATCCGGGGCGGTAAAATCCACGGGCGCCGCGAGACGGGTATTCATGGGCTTATATTTTTCCCAATCATCCATTACACGGACAAAGTTTTTTCCGGCCCGCAAGCCTTCCAGTATTTCCTTCCATTCGGATCCAAGGACGCTCACTATCCCGCCGCCGGTAACTACAACTCGTTTCGGCATCATATCAAGCCCCCGTTTACTGAAATAACTTGCCGGGTAATATACGATGCTGCCTCGGAAAGGAGAAACACTGCCAGGGCCGCCACCTCTCCGGGCTGTCCGACACGGCCCATGGGAATGGTGGGGAGAATCATATCCAGCGGCGCGTCCTGTATCATCGCAGTATCAATAATTCCCGGGGCTATACAGTTTACGGTGATAGACCGGCTGGCCAGTTCTGCAGCCAGGGCTTTGGTGGCCCCGATGATCCCCGCCTTGGAGGCACTGTAGTTTACCTGTCCCCGGTTTCCTATGATGCCCGAAACCGAGGCGATGGTGATGATCCGGCCCCGCTTTTTCCGGCAGAGGGGCATTACCAGGGGATGCAGCACATTGTAAAACCCATCCAAGTTGGTATGGATCACCGAATCCCAGTTTTCATCCGAGAGGGCCGGGAAGGCGTTATCCGCGTGGATCCCGGCGTTACAAACGATGCCCCAAAGGGCGCCCCTGGATTCAGTGAGGGCCTCGAGCTTTTCCCGGCAATCCTCCCGGTTTGCAATATCAAACCCAAGGATCTCCGCGTCCCCGCCCCGGGAAAGGATCTCCTCCCGCAGGGACCGGGCTTCATCCTCCCCCCTATTATAATGGGCTATCACCCTATATCCCGCTTCCGCAGCGGCCAGGGCAATAGCCCGTCCTATACCCCTGCTTGCACCGGTAACCAAGACCTGTTTTTCACTCACCATTTCCCTCCGATTTTGCCAAAATCAGGCTGACATTACAGCCCCCGAAGGCAAAGGAATTACTCATACATACGCCTAAATTCGAAACACCATCGCCCAGGGCAGTCAGATGCAGGGGAGGCAGCGCCGGATCGTATTCCCCATCCCAGACATGAACCGGCAAAGGCGCCGGTTCCAGGGGTGAAGCCAAGGTCATCCAGCAGAGGGCCAGTTCCAGGGCTCCCGCAGCGCCCAAGGTATGCCCGGTAAGGGGCTTGGTGGAGCTTGCCGGGGGACTATCGCCGGAAAATACCGAAGCAATCGCCCGGGCTTCCATTTGATCATTCTGAATAGTACCGGTTCCGTGGAGATTGAGGTACCCCACGTCCCCCCTTTCTATCCCCGCATCAGAGAGGGCTGCCTCCATAGCCCGGATTGCCCCCTGGCCGTCCGGACGAGGGGCGGTCATGTGATAGGCGTCGGCGCTTTCTCCGGCCCCCAGGAGTTCAATGCCCCCCTCAAGGGCTTCCCGGGAGAGTACAAAAAACCCGGCGCCCTCCCCCAGGGTGATACCCTTCCGGTTTCTGCTGAAGGGGTTACAGAGGCTGCCGGAAACCGCCTCCAGGGAATTGAAGCCCAGGAGGACGGTTTCCGAGGCGATATCGACCCCGCCGGCTATAACGGCATCGCAGACCTTCATGCGGATAAGCTCCGCCCCCCGGATGATCGCTGTAGCGGAAGAAGCGCAGGCGGTGGCAAAGGCCAGGGACGGTCCGGAAAGGCCGAATTTCCGGGAGACATATTCCGCAGGTCCCGCGGCTCCTTGAAAGCGCAGATCATACCCTTCAGCGAAGCCCCCGGCAAAAAACGACCGGTGGGCCTTGAGTGACCATTCGGTACCATTGTCGCAGGACCCTACACAGACCCCGATGCGCCCCGGACCATAGGCGGCCAGGGCCTGCTCCACATGGGGGCGGATCTGTTCCAGGGCTGCATCGGCGAGCCGGAAAATCCGGGGGGCCGGGAATGCCGTATCCGGTTCCAGCCCGAGACAGGCAGCTACTGCGGCGGCGGAACTCAGGCGGTCTTCGGGAACCCTGCCCACGAGGAAACGCTGTTCCAATGCGGGAGGCGCCGCGCCAATGGTCACCACACCGATGCCGGAGCTATCCCCCCGAAGCGCCGCGTCAAACAGGGCCTGCCGGTCTGCGCCGGCACAGCAAAGAACCCCCGGCGGGGAAAGGTATATGCGCGGGAGACTTCGTTGCAAGTTGCGCGGGAGACTTCGTTGCAAGTCGCGGCGGCGGTTCTGAACGGGGATCACCTAAAGTCCCCCCGCAGGGTATAGGCATAGCCCCGCAATACATTGGTATACCGCACTTCGTCTGGTTTCTTTTCAATTTCGATGATCAGTTTCTTTTTGTCAAAAATTCGGCGGACCTCTACGGAACCGTCCGGAGTATCCCGTATCTCAACCACCAGGCTGAGCCCCCGCAAAGCCGGAACCAGGGCGTCGATGCGGTAAAAGCAAAACTGAAAATCTGCGGCGACGTATTCCGCCTTAAAGGAAGGGGGGAACATGGAGGACGAAAAGGAAATGGCGTCCCCGGTAAAGGACAGATCCCCCATGCTGACACCGAAACTGTTGATCAGGGCTATGGATATTCCCCCCCGGTCTGCCTGAACCCAGGCGTCCAACAGCATCTCCTGCCCGCCGTAGACGCCGGAAATTTGCTGGGCCATATCCAGGGGCGCTTCAATATGATCCGGGGATAGCAGGGTATAGGTTACCCTATTGGTTACATACACCGGAGAAACATTCTGATTAGGCTTTTGTGTTGTCGCGCAGGAAACCAGCCAGAAGATGATAGCTGGAAAAAAGGCGCCCCGATATTTTTTCTGAATTTTTAGCCCCAAATAGTATATAATAATCGTACTATGGCATTTTACTTGGGATTATCCCTTCTGTCAAATGTGAAGCGGGAACTGCAAAGCCGGGAAGCCCGGCGTATCCTGGGGCTCCTCTCCGGACGGGAGCTTGACCCGGAATCGATAGGGCAGGAAACCGGAGGCCGGCCTTATTTTACCGACCGCCCGGGGGACTTCAGCATATCCCATTCCAACCGGGCCGTGGCGGTGTCCCTGGTGTCCCAACGCCGCATTGGTTGTGACATTCAATACATCAATCCCCGGCAGGATCACCTCGGGGTAGCAAAAAAATTCTTCTTCCCCCGGGAACTGGAGTACATCGCCGCTGCTGCGGATACTGCGGAAAGGGCCCGGCGTTTCTGCATCCTCTGGGTATTGAAAGAATCCTTTCTAAAACTCCGGGGGCTTTCGGTTCTCGATATGCTGAAAACCCCGGAGTTTGTTATTGATGATCCGAATCCCCCCGGAAAAGCGCCCCTTGAATTCCAGCTCTGGCATTTCGGGAAAATTGAAGATGAACAGTATATGCTTGCCCTGGCAAGGGAGAAGGCCCTTGGGGATAAGCAAACCGAAAAGGTTCAGGTGCGATGGTTTTCGGAAGAAGCCCTGCCCTGCATCAGCATGGCGGAGATAAACGCGGTGGTAAGCCCGGAAAACACCGTAAGCCCAAAGATATGAACCGGGGGAAAGGAGCTTAATACCAGGGCGCCGAAGGACAGGGCAGTGGTAAGGTACGAAAGGACGATAGCCCAAACCGTAAGGGTCCCGGTATTACTATTCCGGCTTTCGGTTCGGTAGAACATATAATCCAACCCCAGACCGAATACCAGTACGATTCCCACCACCGAAAAAAAGCCCAGCGGTATGCCCGCCGCAGCAAGGACGCTCCCGGTTACCAGAATCGGCAACAGGGGGGCTGCGATGATCCGCAGGGCGTCCCGGCGGGGATAGAGGATGAGTACCGTTACGGCGATAACACCATAGGCGATGATAAGGAGGACCAGCATGATCCCCGTAAGGGTATCAAGGCCGGTTCCGATATCCTTCACCTTGTTTACAAAAAATACAAAATCAAGCTCATCCCCAAGGGCACGGAAGGGTTCTTCAACCGAAACATGGAGGGGCAGCACACAGGAATAGTACCGGCCCCCAAGTTCACCGATCCAGAGATTTTCCAGTATTCCCGCAAGATACGGGGGAAGCCCGTCTACTTCACTGTAGCGGCCTGTCTTCTGAATGAAGTCTTCACGGAACAGGATGGCGCCGGACCGGGGAAAACCCAGGTACTCAAACTGATCCTCCGCCAGGGGAAGCAGGGACTTGGCGGCTTCGTAGTTTTGCTCCTGGGTTTTTACGGAAGGTACAAAGAGGGAAGAAGCCATATAGGATTTCAGGCTGCCCCGGGTAATTTCACGGTCCAGCCTGTTCCGCAGCAGCTCTTCATGCTCCAAAAGCTCCCCGGGGGTATCCCCGGATACAATGAAGTACCAGCCCGGAGAACCGATGTTCAGCACCGATGAGGCGATACGCTCGGATTCCAAAAGGGATGGGGATATGGTATAAAGCCCGGTGATATTATTTTCCACCCGGATCATACCACGGTTAAAGAAAAGAACGGCCAGAGAAACACAGAGGATGACCATGAGAATGGTTTTTCTGATGACGCCGGAAAAGCGTCCCGGCTTGGGGAGAACCGGCAGTTTCATGATCCGGTTTTCTTTCGCAGTAATACTACCAAAACGGGGGTACAAACAACTTACGGTTAAAAAGGAGCTCAGAAGGCCGGCTGCGGAAAAAACCGCAAACTGCCTCAGGATACTAAAGGGAGCAAAGAGCAGGGCGATAAAACAGATCTCCGAGGAAACCAGACTCATGGCGATTCCCCGGAGTATGCCGTTACGCTGGACAAGGTAGTGGATCGAATAGTCCACACAGATCCCAATCAGGGTGGTACCAAATACAAAGGTGAGAACATGGATCTCCCGGAAAAACAGCAGGGCTGTCATAAGCGCCAGAAGTATCGAGAACCCTATGGCGGCCAGGGATGCCAGTACCGGCAGGGGGGAACGGAACACAAAGAGGAAAAGCAGGGCTACCAAAACCAGGGTAACCGTGGAGATGAGGGATATTTCCCGCTGGGCGGAGGAGGAACTTTCGTAACTGTGGAAGGGAATACCGGAATACACAAAGTGCAGATCAGGATTTTCCGCTTCAATACCGGAAGCGAGGGCGTAGATTTTCTGTACCCCGCTATCGGCATTGGTGATCGCCGCACCCCGGGGGCTTAACACGCCCCGAAGCATGACATACCAGGTTTCCCCCTGTTGGGCCGCAAGGACATCATCCCTAAGGGACATGGTTCCCCCGGCGGACAGGGCTGTTGAAATAAAGCGCCGCAGTCCCCGGTCTGTAAGGAGGAAGGGGTCCGTGTCCAGAGTATCCAGGGCGGTAAAATTGAAAGCCCCAAAGGCGGAAGCCAGGGCGTCTTCGGCAATTATATGGGCCTGGCCGGATTCCAGCAGTTCCCGGCTTTCCCCGTCCAGCAGGGTGTAGCGGTAATCGTAGAGATATTGAAAGACCTGGTCCATCACACCCTGGTCCACATACAGGGACAGGGACTCAAAGGCGGGGCCCCGAAGCCCCTGGTACAGCAATACTGCGGCCTGTTTTGCCCGCTCGAAATCCTGAGCCCCCGCAAGGATGTAAAAGCCCCGTGAACTGCGGTCTCCCAGGAGTCTGTCCGCGGCGGAAACCGGTTTAAGGGAAGCGGTGTCGGGGAGTATACCCAGGAGGTCCCGGTTTATCCCCAACGGTTTTTGTAAAAGCACCGAAAGCGCCAGGGCCAGGGCAATCCCCCCGTGGACTATAAGCCAGAGCCAGGGTTTGAAGAAACGGTCAGAGGGAAAAGAGGGCTTTTTCACCGGAATCTATCCCCTGGGGAAAACTGTGGTTGGAAAGTTCATACCTGATACTGTCACCGTTCTGTTCCCGGAGGGTGATCCGGCGGATCACCGTATCCCCTTCCATAATTATCCGGGCCGCAAAGGTCTTAATGGAAGTTTCCGAGGGGATGATCCCCAGGGTCCACGAACCATTATATTCGGTAAAATAATTTTCAAAATTATCAAGGAGCTTCCGGGAGTTACCGGAGAAGACCGCACTAATGGTGTCGGAAAAACGGAGGAAGATTTCATTCCCCGCAGCGTCCAGTCTGGTCTTCACCCCCGAAGGGGTGGACTGGACAAGATAGTCAGGGCCCACCGCCAGGGTTGAGGGGAAGGGGGAAAGGGTTTCCCAAACCATGCCCAGATCCGCAGTAATAATAAAATTACCCGAGGACACCAGGGAACGGTTAAGCCGGTTGATAGTTTTTTGCTGAACAAAGGTACCCTTAATCACCGGATGTTCCGCCAGGGCCGCACATGCCCGGTCAAACCGGGGACGGGTTTCCGCATTCAGGGGGAAACGAAACACATCCTCCGCTGTAGTTTGAGCGCCCAGACTGTGTGACCGGGGAAAAAACAGGAGCAGGGCAAGGCATAGCGGAAGAACGACAAAATGCCGGGAACTATTTTTCACCCCTGCCCTTCCCCTTCGTCGGCTTTCAACAGGGCTTCGACTTTTTCTATTAAAATCCCAGGACAAAGGAAACAGGAATCCGCCGCAGCGATATTGTAGGCCATCTGGGTACTCATCCCCTTGGTGGTAATTATCCCGGTCAGGGCATTGGAAAGCTCATACTTAATCCGCAGGCGGTTTTCGTACTCCTCCAAATAGGCCCTGGCCCGTACCCGATCGCCAAAACGAAGGGGACGGACAAATTTTAGGGCTATATCGGTGACGGGGAAGGCATAACCGGACGCCTTCATTTCGATGTACCCGTACCCTATTTTGTTCAGCAGGGCGCACCGGGCCTTTTCAAAATATTTTACATAGTTACCATGCCACACAACTTCCATGGGATCCACATCATAAAACTCCACGGAGAACTCGACTTCCGCGCTTAAATCCTGGGGTCTCATACTTTTATACCTTCATCCTTACCATTGGGCTTGGCCCGAACATAATACTCAAGGCCTTCCTTCCGGCGGCGGATTAAGCGGGGGAGCCGGGGGATCATGCCGAAGAAGAGCCGGGTAAACACCCAGCTTATGCGGATATTATCCCGCACCATGCGAAAATTGGAAACCCCGTCCTTGGGGTAACTTACCGTAACGGGGTGAAAGAGCAGAGAAATTCCCTTCCAATAAAAACGGATAAGTATCTCTATATCAAAGCCCATACGCTGATCAAGGTGACGGCGCCGGCATATTTCCAGGAAGGGCTTCATGGGGTACACCCGGAACCCGCACATGGAATCGGTGATATCCCCCGAAAGGGTGAGGATCCCTGTCCAGGTATTGGCGACCCTCCGGCCCTCACGCCGGCTCGCCGGGGCGGATTCGTCAAATTCCGGATAGCCGCAGATCAACGCCTCCGGGTGGAGCCGGGACTGTTCCAGAAAAAACCCGGCCCGGCTTATATCATGCTGACCATCGGCGTCGATCTGGAGCACATGGGTCAGCGCCAGTTCATGGGCCTTTTCAATACCCGCGGAAACAGCCGCCCCTTTGCCCCGGTTTTTCTCCAGGGTAAGAAGAACCGTTTCGGAGAAACCGCCGGTAAGCTTGGCAAGGTGCTTTTTTGTTTCACCATCACTGCCGTCATCTATCAGAATTATGGGAAGCCCAAAGGCGGATAGTTCTTCTACGATGGGCGCCAGGGTCTTACCGTGGTTATATACGGGGATGAGAAAGCCCTGTTTTATCGGTTCAGGTTTCCCGGTGAACAAAGCCTGAATTTCATTCCGCTTCTTTTTTCCCTGGGCATCCAGGGGAAGGCTGTCCGGGTAGCGCCATTTTCTTGGTATCACCGTGTTTTCAAAGAAACCCCGGAGGTATTCGTGAAAATACCGGTTTACAAGATATTTTTCGGCGGTACGGAATTTTTCCTGCCCTTCCCGGTTAAACACCAACGCTGCTCCCAGGTACTGCCGGTGATCCTCCAGGGGAACGACGCATACATCCGACACCAGGCCGGACCGGAGAAGCCGGCTTTCCAACTCCGGAAGGGAGATACGCTTCCCTTCAATTTTTACGATGGAATCCGCCCGGCCCTTGAGGATGAACCGGCCGTCCTCAAGGATATCCGCCAGATCTCCGGTGGTGAACCCCGCAGCATCCTTAATGTAGGGAGATTGGATCACCAGGCAGCCATCTTCATTCAGCCTGACATGGCAGTTATCAAAGGGGGTCCACTGAAGCCCGTCCCGGGACTGCCGGTAGGCAATGCCGCTGGTTTCGGTACTGCCGTACACTTCCAGGGGCCAGAACCCAAAGACTTCATCGGTCCGCTTGGCAAGCTCCGGCAGGAGCACCCCCCCGGAGGTGAATATCCAGGGGGACCTGAGATTGAAGGACGGTGCGTTTTCCCTTTCCACCGAACGCTTCAGAAAGGCCGGTACGGTGATAATCATATAGGAATCTTCGGCCCCCCCGGACCCGCCTGCAAGGGTTTCAAATTCTTCGGGGTATTCGATACGCTTCCGTCTAAAGGGGACCGCGATGGTAAAGGGCAGCAATATTGAAAAAAGGAGGCCGTAGATATGGTGTTGGCTTACGGTGGAAACAAGTTTCCGTTTGCGGAATTCCTCCTCCCACTTGGAAAGGATGAAGGCGTTATCGATTTCAAATTCCGTGAGCCGCTGCTGCACCACCTTGGGCTGGCCGGTGGTCCCGGAGGTATACATCATAATTACTGTTTCATCGGCGATAATCGCAGGCGGCGCCTCTGCGGCAAGATCCGCCGCAATGGGGCCCGACAAAAGCGAAGGGACATAGACGATTTGCCCGGCCGGATCGCCGGGAATATCCTGATCCGTCAGGAAGGGGATGGGTGGAGCACCGGCTCCCCCGGCGCGGATCTCGGCGATATACCCCGGCGAAATATTGGCGGTAAGCAGAATAGTTTTCCTGCACTGAAGCAGGGCGGTAAAGGTAATGAGGAAGTACCAGAGATCTTCACAGTGGAGTATCCATTGGGTGGCGGATCTACTGGTCCGAGAGCCATCCGCTTCAATGATCCTGCGCATGGCCGCAGTTTCTCCAAGGAAGTCGGACCAGGTTTTACACGGACCGCCCTGCCAGCTCCCTTCGTAACACAGGACCGTATCTCCGGACCTGGAGGATGGGGTAAACCGGGACAGGGGAAAAGCTTGGGGTATATGCGTTTCCGTCATTCCCGTATTATCCATTTCTCCATACTACCGCTAAGCAGGATGAATGTCAAATTGACAAAGACCACCGTACTCCCTATCATGAGAGGAATACGGTGGAACAAAAAAACTATACCATAGACAAAATCCGGGTTTCCAGGTTTTCCGCCTGGGCTCCCGGAATGGAGAGCCAAGCTGCCTGGGTGGAATGGGCCCGGGGTAGGCGGGAAATTACGCTTTCAAAGGACGCCCCTTCCCTGGACTATACGGAGCCCCTGTTCCGCCGCCGCTTAAGCCAGATCTCACGGATGTGTATCCATGTTTTGCACGAGCTCCTGCCCCTGGGCGAAGGGGTGAAGGTCTTCTTCCTCTCCTTCCGCGGGGAAATAAGCCAACAGTTTCGAATCAATAAGATGATCATTGAGGATGGATCGGTAATGCCCGCTGCTTTTTCCCTTTCGGTCTTCAATACTCCCCCGGCTCTGGCCTCTATGGCTTTAAACCTTGGCGGGGGCTATTCCGCAATCTACCCCTCGGGGGATCAATTTTATCCCGGCCTCCTGGCTGCCGCCGCCCCGGTTTTAACCGGTACGGTCGGGAAAACGGTCCTGGCCTACGCCGACGAACTGGTACCGGCGGAATACGGTACACTCCGCCCGCCTGAAGCGCGTCCCCTTGCCTTTGCGGCTCTGTTCTCCTGCGATAGCCGCGGTACTCCCCTGCCGGCCCTGGGGGACACCAACGAAACCGCTGCCAAGGAAGGGCCCTTCGCCTCCCCCGAGAGCTTCCTCAAGTACCTGTATCTCAATTCGGAGTTAACCAGTAATGGATGAAATGCCTCCGATTGAAAACCGGCCCCTCTACGTATACCGGGTCCTCATGAAGTGGCTCTCCTTTTTTATCTTTGGATTCAGTTCCGTATTGCTGATGATTCTTGTTCTCCCGGTTTTACGGCTTACCCTGCATCCCCGGGAAAAATTCCGGAAATACGCCCGCCGCTTTATTTCCGCAAGCTTCCGGGTTTTTACCCGGATCATGCATTTCATACAGGTAGTTGATGTGGACCCGGGAGATCCCGCGCCTTTCCGGCACCTTTCTTCCAAAATTGTGGTAGCCAACCACCCTTCCCTGCTGGATGTGGTGATGCTTATCTCCCTGATCCCCAATGCGGACTGCATAGTCCGGGGAACCCTGACCCGAACCCTTGTGCGGGGTATAGTCCGGCAGTTGTATATCCTCAACAGCCTTGACTTCCAGGATCTGCTCAAGGAATGTGTTGATTCCCTGAACCGGGGGAATTGTCTGATCATCTTCCCCGAAGGGACCCGGACTCCCCGGTCCGGCAAGCCGGCGCTCAAGAAGGGCGCCGCCCGGATATCCCTCCTATCGGGATGCGGAGTTGTTCCGGTACATATCGGAGGAACCGATAAATACGGCCTGGGGAAAAAGGACCCCTGGACTGCCTATAATCACCGGGACCGATATGTATACCGGATCAGAATGCTGGAGGAGTTATCCCCGGAAAAATACCGGGATCTGCCCATCCCCGTTGGGGTACGGAATTTTCACCATGAGATTTGCGCTGTTCTGTTTGATCCCGCGAAATAGTCCGGTTAAAAAATGATTATCGTTACAGATACCGAGGGTCTAAGTAATAATAAACTTGGTGTAATCGCAATTCAGAGCCAGTCCAAACCGCCGGGCGCTCGACAAACCGATAACCCGGCTATCATGCTCCATTGCAGAAATATTCGTATATTTAATACCGGTCTTCTTGGCCAACTCCACAATAGATAGACCCGCACGCTCCCGGTACGCCTGAAGCACTTTGCCGGGAGTTTCATTGGCCTTAATGGTTTTATACAACTCAGTACTTTCCCACTCGATCGCAACATCGTCATCATCTTCAACAATGATCGCTTCCGGCATGTTTTGAGCCAAAATATGTTTTAATTTATCAATGCCCGTTCCGGGAATGGTTACATCAATATGGCGCGTTTTCTCTTGTACCTGCATAATACACCTCAATTTCTATCGAATCGCCTTCATGCTGCCAACAAGCAACATAACGATAATTTAAATGACAATGATACGATTTCTCAGATAATTTTGAATAATTCGGCCACTCCTTTTGAATGGGTCCTTTCCCCTTTAAATCCTGAGCCAGCTGGCGAAAGAGGATCTTAACGGCTTCCGGCGCCTTTGCTAGTTTTTTAAGTACCTTCTTCCTCACCGTTACCGTATATCCTGGTTCGGTCATAGTACGCTCCTTATGTCATCACGACATTAGCTTACGATAAGCATACATATCATCACACCCTTAATTTGACTGTATCATAAATGATAACATTTGTCAAGCAGGGAGAAAATTTTACTTTAGCGCCGGGGACGAAATTGGAGCTATTCAAAAATACGATAAAATGAACAATGAGCGTATGCGGTATATCGTATTAAATACAAAAATATACAGAACACCCTGGTTTTTAGCCTGGTGTATCCTCTGCATCTTCTCCGGCTGCCAAACCTTGAACCGGACCAACGAACAGATTCCTATTCCCGACAAGCTGGTCATTTTTACCTTTGACGACGGCCCCAATGGGGATACAACGGAGCGGCTTCTCGATGTACTGGGAAAGTACCATATCCAGGGAATGTTTGCCCTGCTGGGAGAGAATGTCGAACACAACCCGGAACTGGCTAAACGTATCCATGACGAAGGGCATTACCTTATCAATCACGGATACAGCGATACCTGGGCGGCCTTTATGGACGATGAGGAATTTCGCGCCAACCTTGACAGGGGGGAAGCGGCCATTGTCACCGCCCTGGGGGCGGACTTAAACCCCAGGCTATACCGGCCCCAGGGAGGGTATTATAAAAAGAGCCAACAAAAAATCTGGCAGGAAAAAGGTTATACGCTGGCGCCGGGCACCGCACGGATATACGATGCGGTCTTAAAGGCAACAGATAAGGACCGGGCAGTAAAAAAAATGATCGCCCTTATCGAACGCCAAAGGGGCGGTATTATCATACTCCACGACGCCCGGGATTCCCATGTATTGATGGAAGCCAATCTTGAAAAAAAACCTGACGGTGTTTTTAACCGTACCTGGATACCCGACGCGGTGGAAGAGATGATTATTATCCTTAAAGAGAAGGGATATACCCTTACCGGTTTCGATACCGCTTCGTTCTTATTTGTTCCCTAGAACGCAACCCGGGGGGTCTTAATTTTTTATACCGAATCTGCTATAGTAGAAATGTATGGAGGATCATAATGGCAAGTAATACGGAAGCTCCTTCCGGTCACGTAAGCTGCCCCCATTGCGGGACAGTGGTGGATATCGAAACTTTTCAGAAAGCCCACAGGGTTTGCGGAAAATGCAATTACCACACCCGCCTGAACTGGCAGGAACGGTTAGGGTGCACCGCGGACGAGGGCAGCTTTAAGGAGCTTGATGCGGGAATGGAGTCAAAAAACCCCATTGGGTTTCCCGACTATGAGAGTAAAATCAGCGCCCTGCAGAAAAGTTGTAATACTAAGGAAGCGGTGGTTACCGGGGAGTGTACCATTCAGGGCTACCCTGCGGTGATCGGCATCATGGACAGCTATTTTATGATGGGCAGCATGGGCAGCGTGGTGGGAGAAAAGATCACCCGGGCTCTGGAATACGGAACTGCGAAAAAATTACCGGTAATCATCTTTACCACCTCCGGGGGCGCCCGTATGCAGGAGGGGATCTACTCCCTGATGCAGATGGCCAAGACCTCCGGCGCGGTTGCCCGGCATAACGAAGCGGGGCAGCTCTACATATCGGTGATCACGGACCCCACCACCGGCGGGGTTACGGCGTCCTTCGCCACCCTGGGGGATATCATCATCGCCGAGCCGGGCGCCCTGATCGGCTTTGCGGGGAAGCGGGTTATCCAGGATACCATAGGCCAGAAGCTCCCCGAACGGTTCCAAACCGCAGAGTTTGTGCAGGAACACGGGTTTACGGATATCATCGTTCCCCGGAACGAGATGCGGGAAGTATTGGCGCGGTTTTTAAAGATGCATCTCCCGGATGCATCAATGCATCAACAAAAGGAGGCTGTATAATGGCCCTTACGGTTGTACGACGCTTAGAATTACTCCGGGGTCTCGGACGGCCCACGGTAAACGACTATATTCCCCTGATCTTCCGGGAGTTTACCGAACTCCACGGGGACCGCTACTATGCGGATGACCCTGCCATAGTGGGGGGCCTTGCCTACCTTGACGGCAAACCGGTAACGGTTATCGGTCAGGTCCGAGCCCGGGATATCGAAGAATTCAAACGGGTAAACTTTTCCATGCCCCATCCCGAGGGTTACCGCAAGGCCCTGCGCCTGGTAAAGCAGGCGGAAAAATTCCACCGTCCGGTAATCACCTTTATTGATACCCCCGGCGCTTTCTGCGGCATCGGTGCGGAGGAACGGGGCCAGGGTGAAGCCATAGCCCGTAACCTCCAGGAATTTATGGGAACCAAAACCCCAATCATCGCGGTGGTCCTGGGAGAAGGCGGTTCCGGCGGCGCCCTGGCTTTGGGGGTCTGCGATGATCTGGCCATGCTGGAAAACTCCCTCTACTCGGTCATCTCCCCTCGGGGTTTCGCATCAATACTGTGGAAAGACGGTGAACGGGAAAAAGAAGCGGCGGAACTGATGAAGATCTGCGCTGAGGATCTGCACTCCTTCGGCATTTGCGATAGGGTGATCGCCGAACCCGCCGACGGCGCCCGGAGCGATATTAAGCTTACGGCGAAAAATATTGCCGATTATCTGTTGGAAGCGGTGAAGAAGTATTCCGCCCTGGATATCCCTACCCTGTTAGAAAAGCGGTACCAGAAGTTCAGGGTGATTGGCGAATTTAAAGAATAATTTTTAGAAGGGCCTACTCGAGGATAGTGATTTCGACCCGCCGGTTCAGTCTGCGGCCTTCGTCGTTTGAGTTATCCCCGATAGGCTTTGTACCGCCCCAGCCTTTATAGATAAACCGTTCCGCCGGGATTCCCCGGCTGGTTAGTTCGTCCACCATCCGCCTGGCCCGCTGTACCGAAAGTTCCATTTCGCCCGTGGGTCTTCCTATTGCGGCGGTATGTCCTTCCACCAGGAACATCCGGTCCGGAGTTTCCTTTAACACCCGGGCTATCATGTCCAGCCGGGGACGTTCGGCGGGAAGCATTTCGTCTGAGTCCGGCTGAAAGCGAATGTCCTTAACCGTTAGTTTAACCCCTTCGGGGACGGCGGCCATATCAATACCCGAATCGGCGATCCTATCACCATTCGGAGCGGCGGGCCGATTAGTACCGGAATCTGCAGTTCTATTAGTACCCGGAACGGGGGTCCTATCACTACCCGGAGCGACGGGCCGATTAGTACCGGAATCCGCAGCCCGGGTTCGTTCCTTGGCAGTCACGGCGGTAATCAGGGCTTCCCGGTCCAGGGGAACAAGCCCGTCCCCAAAGGTCAGGGTGAAGCCCCGGAAACGGATGGTGGAACCGGCGTCTCCGCCCCGGGCAGAGCCCTTAGGCCAGGAGTAGGTCTCGTCCAGGTTGTCCCGCATCATCAGGGGGATACCGTCGGAAACCCGGAGCAGAATATCCACATTATGGGTACCCTGGAGCTGAAAATCCTGGGCCGATCCCTCGAAGGAATTTGATCCTTCATAACGGGAGGCATATTTTGCAAAAATCCGATGTACCGGGATATTCCGGTAGTCTTCGATCCCCCGGTACTCATATTCCGCAATAAGGGGCACCACCACAGGATTTCCCTCGTTCAGGGGGTCCACCGCCCGTTTGCCCCGGGCAACCCATTTTGCACCGGGACGTATTGCGTCCGGGGGAAAGGCCGGGAAATTCCGAAACGCCGGGAAGCCCCGGTCATTATCAATAATAAGCCCATTTGCTCCTTCCACACGAAAGCTAACGGGAATCACATCATCCACCGCCCGGGCGCTCTGACGCATATCCCGGAGCGTTTCCTCCATAACAAAAAAATTGCCCCGGTATTGATATTCCGCCCCACCCCTGTTCTGGGGAATAATAGAGGCCCGGACTTCCCGGTATACATGACCGATATATTTTCCATTATCGTAACGGGACCAATCGGAACGTTCAACAATCGAATAGGGGCCCTGGGTTCCCTGGGACAGCCGCACCGCAGTGCCGGCCTCCTGCGGGGAGGCAAGCAGGAGGGGAATGAGAAGGAGGATCATCAACAATATAAAATCCCTGGGTTCTATTTTCCTCATACGTATAGTCACGGCAATTTTACCGGTAAAAATAACGATTTTAGCAGAAAAACCGTCTCCGAAACATTGAAACCGGAGCCGGGCAGGGATACAATGATTTTTATGGAAAAATTAAGCGAAGATCTAAGCGGCATGGGGGCTGCGGATGCCAAAGAATATATCTTCCACTATATAACCACACTGAAACTTACCGAAAAAAAACATGAGGAATTGAGCCGGGAGCATGAAAAATGGCTATCCCGCCTTAGTTTGGCTCAATCCAGGGGTGTAGAGGATCTAATCCTGGCGGCTCAGATTGAAGCGGACAAGGCGCAGGAAGAACTATCCGCCATAGAAACGGAAATTACGGACCTAAAGACTCAAATAAGGCGTATGCGGGATCAGCTTCCCGGATTGGCGGCCAGGGAACGGAGTATCGACCCGGATCTGCTTGAACAGGAGATGCTGATTGCCCTGGGTGAGACGCCGGGGGAGGAAATGAAGGCGGATACGGAACGCCAATTTCAGGCGGTGGAAGCCGACGCCGCCCTGGAGGCTTTGAAGGCGAAGATGAAAGGCGAAGGACAGTCATGAGTGCCAGGCGCCGCGTCCCCCTGCTTCCCGAAAGGCCGCGTCCCCTGGTCTTTGCCCACCGCGGCTGTTCTTCCCTGGCGCCGGAAAATACCATGGTCTCCTTCCGAAAGGCCCGTGAGCTGGGCGCACCGGGTTTGGAGCTGGATGTTCATGTCTGCGGTGGGGCAAGCGCCTTTGGTGAATTGGTGGTAGCCCACGATGATACCTTTGAACGAACCGCCCCCCCGGAGCATAACGGCGATGGCAGGGATATCGAAGAGCTTACCCTGGCAGAGATTCGCCGTATCGATGTGGGGTCCTTTTTTGATCCCGCTTTTTCCGGGGAACACCCTCCCCTTTTAGAGGAAGTTCTGGAAGAATTTTGCCCCGATATGTATATCGATATAGAACTAAAAAGCCGGAGAACCCGGAACGATCTGCTTCCCGGCCTGGTAGCGGCAAAACTCAAATCCCTGGGAGACCGGGTCAAGGGCGCGGTAACCCTGTCGTCCTTTAATCCCTTCTGTCTTGCCGCCTTCAAACGGCTCTGTCCTCAATTCCCCGCCGCCCTCATCTGGAGCGCCAATTTCGAGGTACCCTTCGTTCTGCGCTACGGCTTGGGACGTTTCTTTGCCCCCTGCGACTATGTTAAGCCGGTTCACACCCAGATTAAGCCCCTGAGTTATTTCCAAATGGCTAAACTGGAAGGCCTGCCTATTGTACCCTGGACCATAGACGATCCCACCCTCGCCGGGCATTTGCTGAACCTTGGCTGCCAGGGGATTATCACCAACCGGCCCCAGGACATGAAGGATCTTTTGCCATGAAACCGCTTGGTGCGCGGGAAGCTTCGCTGCAAAATGCGAAAGAGGGGGCGTCCCGGGCGCTCTTACGCCACGGTTCGGCCCTGTCTATCCTCACCCTGGGTTCCCGTATTCTGGGGCTGCTCCGGGAAATGACCAAGGCAAGTCTCCTGGGGACCAGCGCCCTGTCCGACGCCTTCTCGGTGGCCTTCATGATCCCCAACCTTTTCAGACGGCTCTTTGCGGAAGGTTCCATCGCGGTGGCCTTCATCCCTACCTTCAAGGAATATCTCCTGGAGGATACGCGTGAAGAAACCCGGGACTTCCTTTCCTGTATTTTTACCTTTTTAACATTCTTCGTAACCCTGGCGGTGATCGCCGGCATCCTGGTAACCCCGTATGTGGTGTCCATCTTCGGCATGGAAGAATTTGACGAAACAGTCTTTCTAACCCGGCTGATGTTCCCCTTCCTGGGCTTTATCGCCATAGCCGCCCTTTTTCAGGGCATCCTGAACAGCGTCCGGGTTTTCGCTCCCTCGGGGTTCGCACCGATACTGCTCAACCTGGTTACCATACTCTGCGCCTACGGCCTCAGCAAGTTTACCGCAAACCCCGCCCGGGCCATGGCTATAGGCGTCATCATCGGGGGCTTTTTGGAAGCCGCTATCCAGCTCCCCTTCGTCCTCAAGCGGGGCTTCCCGTTCTTTTTTACCGGCCTGAAACGGGCGATACGCCACCCCGGTACCCGGAAGGTGCTGAAGCTTATCGGACCCACCATCATCGGTATGGCGGCCTACCAGCTCAACGATCTGGTATCCACCGCATTGGCGGGCAATGCCGGGGAAGGGGTGGTTTCAAGCCTCCAGTATTCCCTGCGGCTCCAGGAACTGATCCTGGGGGTCTTCGCCGTATCCATCGGCACCGTATTGCTGCCGGACCTGTCGGAGTACGCCAAATCTTCCCAATGGGAACTCTACAATGACCGGCTGGTATCGGCCATGAATATCATCGCCCTGATCACCATCCCTATCACCTTCTTTTCCCTCTCCCAGGGTGAAACCCTGATACGGCTCCTCTTCCAAAGCCGCAGTTTTAATGAGCGATCCGTGGCCCTCACCCTGTCCGCTTTTCGCTTCCACATGCCGGGCCTTTTCTTTATCGCCTTAAACCGCATCCTGGCGCCGGCCTTCTACGCTCAGAGCGATTCCAAATCTCCCACCCTGGCGGGGATCATCTCCTTTGCGGTGAACATGGGTCTGGCCGCCCTCCTGGTAGGCCCCCTCAAAGGCGCCGGAGTCGCCCTGGCCCTGACCCTGGCCAGCGCGGTCAACACCGCCCTCCTCCTGGCCTTCCTCCGCCGCAATCCCCGGGTAGCCCTGGACAAGGCTCTCCCCGCCGCACTGATCTACGCAGTAAAGCTAATCCTCTTTTCCTGCATCGCCGCCCTCCCGGTCCTCGCCCTGTCCCCCCGGATCTTCCCCCTGTTCGCCGGTCATGGCCGCATCATCGCCTACGGGCTTCCCCTGACAATCAATGCCGTTATCTTCGGCGCCGTGGGAATAGTTCTTCTGGTGATAAGCCGGGACAAACAGATCCGGGGGATACGGAATATGCTGAGAAGGAAGGTACGGTAACAGGATGATCACCATGAAACACATTGCGGAAATCGCCCAGGTCAGTCCCAGCACGGTATCCAATGTGCTGCATGGCCGGGTAACGAAGATGACGAAGGAGACCTTGGAACGGGTACAGCGGGCTATTAGAGATAATAATTATGTCTCCAACATGAGCGGGAGAACCTTAGGCAAGTATGGGTCAAAAATTATCGGCATCGTTATGATCTATAACCGCCGGGATGAACTCAATGCCATGCAGGCCCCCTTTTTCAGCGAGATTATCGGATCATTGGAACATGAAATTCGCACCAGGGGCTATTTTATGATGCTCTATATTTCAGCGGATGCGGAAGAAAGTCTGCGTATGGCGAGGTCATGGAATACGGAAGGGATCATTGTAATTGGCGGTAACGCAGAGGATTGCCATATCTTTATGCAGGGGACAACCATCCCCCTGGTTTTTATCGATCAGTATCTGCGGGACGGCGGCGCCCGGTATAACAATATCGGGCTGCAGGATTGGCAGGGCGCTTATATGATGACCGAGTATCTGATAGGGCAGGGTCATAAACGGATCGCCTTTTTAGCCGATCAGAAAGTGCCTATCGGAGTTGACCATGAACGCCTCCAGGGGTGTAAAACCGCTATGGAGGATCATGGACTATCCTTTTTGCCGGAAGATTATATTTATGTAAACTACTTACGTGAAGAGCGCCATCGGGATCTGAAGCGGTTTATTGAAAAAAGAGGCCGCCATTATTCCGCTCTGTTTTTTGCTTCCGACTACCTGGCCGCTGATTCCATGAATCTGTTTCAGGATAACGGGGTACGCATACCCCAGGATATATCGGTTTCCGGCTTCGATGACAATGTTTTTGCCCTTCAAGCCCGGCCTCGACTGACCACGGTAAAGCAGGATGTGTCCCAAAAAGCCTTTCATGCCATAAACCAGGTTCTCACCCTGATCCGTAAAGAAAAGCCGGAACAAAATCAGATTCTCCTGCCGGTAAGCTTGACCATCCGGGACAGCGTAGCAAAAAAGTGAACATTCTTCCCTTTTTTGGTCTATTGTTTCAATATTTAGCTAAAAGTGTTACGTAACACTTGCCATTATTTTGAACATCACCTATACTTACCTCAGATAAAGGCGCCTATGAAAGCGCCCCATACTATTATGCCAAAGGAGATGATTTTTTATGAAAAAAGCACTATTCCCCGTACTTGTTATCCTGGCCCTGCTGTCAAGCGCTTGTACTAAGCAATCAGGCGCCGCTTCCGGCAAAGTCACCCTGGAACTCTTCTCGACCAAGCCCGAAAACCAGACAACCTATCAGGGGCTGATAAGCGCCTTCCATGCGGAAAACCCTGATATTACTATTAACCTCTCGTCCCCTCCTGAAGCGGGCACCGTACTGCGAAGCCGTTTAACCAAAAATGACATACCGGACTTGATCGCCCTGGGCGGCGATGCAACCTACCGGGAACTTAGCTCTGCCGGGGTCCTGCTGGATCTTTCCGGGCAGAGCTTCCTGGACAGGATTAACGGCAGTTATCAACAAATGCTCTACGACCTCCACGCCGATAAGTCCAAAACTCCCTACGGTGTCCCCTATGCGGCCAATGGTTCAGGGATACTCTACAACAAGGATATTTTTTCTCAATATAATGTGGCGCTGCCCGAAACCTGGGATGCCCTGCTTATAACAGCGAAAGCCTTTAAAGCAGCGGGGGTCAATCCCTTCCTGCTTACCTTTGCGAATAACTGGACAACCCTTCCACCCTGGAACAGCATGGCCCCGGTACTTGCCCCGGCGGACTTTGGTCTTGACCGTGCAAAGGGTACAACAAGCTTTGCCGGTACCCATGAAAAAGTTTTGGAACAATACATCCAGATTCTTGATCTCTGTGGAAATGATTTTATGGGTACCAGCTATGACGACGGCAACAAGGCCTTTGCGGAAGGCAAAGCTGCCATGATGATCAACGGCAATTGGTCAATCGCCGAATTTCTCAAAACAAACCCCGGCATGAAGGTTGATATGCTGACCTTTCCCTCTTCTAATGATAAAAGCAAAAATACTATTACCTCCGGCGTTGATGTGGCCTTTACGGTATCCGCTGCTACCAAGAACAAAGATGCGGCATTGAAATTTATCGAGTTCATGACCAGGCCCGAAATTTCACAGCGGTATATAGACGAGCAGTTTGCCTTTAGCGCCGTGAAAGGGGTGGATCAGAATAATCCTACGGTACAGGGTGTAAAGGAAACCATTGCCGAAGGCCGTGTGTCAGATTTTGTCGATCACCTCTATCCTGCGGGTTTTGATCTGGCATCCATCCTGTCAGCATTTGCTTTAAACTATACCAACCGGATGGATAATACCCAAAATATCAGGGAAACGCTTCAAAACTGCGATACCGAATATAATGCCCTGCAATAAATCCAAAGGATAAAGGAGCAACGGCTATGAAAAATAAGATATCATTTCATTTCTATTTAATGATTCTTCCACTCGTAGTTTTATTCTTTGTACTCCATACCTTTCCGTTCCTACAGGGACTCTTTTATAGTCTTACCAACTGGAAAGGCTATGGTCCCTGGGAATTTACCGGCTTGCATAATTATACCCAGATGTTCAGGGATCCAAAAATTGCGGAGGCGTATCTTTTTACCTTCAAGTTCACCATTTGCGCTACCCTGTTGGTAAATATTCTTAGTATGTCCATAGCCTGTGGACTGAATGCAAAAATAAAATTAAAAAACTTTTTAAGGGCCGTATATTTTTTGCCCTATATATTGGGATCCCTGGTGGTAAGTTATGTTTTTAAGCAAATATTTTCCAATATCATCCCCGTATGGGCCAAGGCCCTTGGTATTCCCGCTTTGTCGGTCAATATCCTGGGAACCAACCACGCCTGGCTTGGCATACTCTTTGTAACCGTTTGGCAGTCCCTGGCTTTCAATACCATCATTTACCTCTCGGGACTGCAGAGCATAGACCCGGATGTCTATGAAGCGGCGTCCATTGACGGCTGCACCGGCTTCCGGACTTTTCGGAAAATTACCTTCCCCCTGATTGCCCCGTTCTTTACGATCAACATGGTTTTGTGCGGGAAAGGTTTTCTGATGATGTTCGATCAGGTTCTTGCCCTGACAAACGGCGGCCCCGGCACTACAACCCAAACCATTGCCGTGCTTATTTATAAACGGGGCTTTAACGGCGGACAATTTGCATACCAAAGTGCAAATGCGGCGGTACTTTTCTTCGTAGTTATCGGATTATCCTTATTCCAGATGAAATTCCTGGAACGGAGGGAGAAAAAATATGAATAATTCAACACTATCCCTGCGAACTCAGCCTAAGGCTGTTGTTAATTGGCCGATAACCATACTATTGCTGATAGGATCAAGCATTTTTATTCTTGGGGTTCTATACATTACCCTGGTAGTTGCATTGAAGGATACTACGCAGATGACTCGTGTACTCAGCCTGCCAAAACCTTTGGTGTTGAAAAATTTTGCAGAAGCATGGAAGATGACTGATTATCCCCGTAAATTTTTAAATACCCTTATCATTACAGTCATTTGTCTGCCCTTTACGCTTATTACCAACAGCGCTGCGGCGTATGCCATTACCAGAAATCGTGACAAAAGCAAGTTTTTCAATGGGGTATATTACTACTTTATCAGCGCCCTGTTTATACCTTTTCAAGTACTCATGCTGCCGCTGGTAAAACAGGCTTCATTTTTTCACCTTGATAATATTCTGGGCATTACCTTTCTCTATATCGTTTTTGGACTGCCCATGAATACCTTCCTGTACTGCGGATATGTGCGGAGCCTGCCGAAATCCATTGAGGAAGCGGCGCTGATCGAAGGATTAAACCCGATGCAGATTTTTATCCGTATTGTATTCCCTATCATGAAGCCCATCCATTCCACCGTTGCAATTTTGAGTATCATGTGGACCTGGAATGATTTTCTTATGCCCCTTTTATTGCTTACCAAAGCGGATAACCAAACCCTCCAACTGGCCCAGTATGTTTTCCAAACACAGTTTTCAACCAACTATAATCTGGCCTTTGCTTCCTATATTTTGGTTTTATTTCCGGTGGTAGCTGTTTACATTTTCTTTCAAAGGTGGATTATAGCGGGTGTAACAAGCGGCGCGGTAAAATCGTAACGATAAAATCATTGCGACAATAATATTGTGAAAAGGAAATTTTTATGGAAAAAAGTAAGTGGTGGAAGGAAGCGGTGGTGTATCAAATATACCCCCGCAGTTTTCAGGATTCAACCGGATCCGGTGTAGGAGATCTAAATGGCATTACCCGGCGATTAGATTATCTGAAAGATTTAGGTGTTGATGTGCTATGGCTGTCACCGATCTACAGTTCCCCCAATGTTGATAACGGTTATGATATCAGCGATTACCAGGCCATCATGGACGAGTTTGGAACCATGACCGACTTCGACAGGCTCCTCTCCGAAGCCCACAGGCGGGGCTTGAAAATCGTGATGGATCTGGTGGTAAATCATTCATCGGATCAGCATCCGTGGTTTATCGAATCCCGATCTTCCCTGGATAATCCAAAACGAGACTGGTATATCTGGCGGGACGGCTTTAAGGATGGTCCTCCCAATAAGCTCCCCAGTGTTTTCTCCGGTTCCGCCTGGAGGAAGGATGAAAAAACCGAACAGTACTATATGCATCTTTTTGCAGTTGCCCAGCCGGATCTTAACTGGACAAACCCCGATCTGCGGAACGCAGTGTATACGATGATGAACTTCTGGCTTGATAAGGGTGTTGACGGTTTCCGTATGGACGTGATCGATGCCCTTGATAAACCCGCTTCTGCCCTTGCAGCATCCGGAGGAGAGGCGGAAACCTGTTTCGGTAATCCCGGGGTACATGGGTATTTACAGGAAATGAACCGGAAAGTCCTGTCCCGGTATGACATTATGACCGTGGGGGAAACCTCCAGTGTAACCGTGGAAACGGCGCCACTCTTTGCGGGCAACGATGGGAAAGAACTCAATATGGTGTTTCAGTTTGAACACACCTGGGTGGATCATGACAAGGAATTGGGAAAATGGAAGCCCATCCCCCTGGATCTTTCCAAATTAAAGAAAATACTTTCCCGCTGGCAAACCGGCCTCCATGGAAAAGCATGGAACAGCCTGTATTGGGATAACCACGATCAACCCCGCATTGTTTCCCGGTTTGGGAACGATTCCACAGAAGAACTGCGGGTATTAAGCGCCAAGATGCTGGCCCTCTGCCTCCACATGATGCAGGGCACTCCCTATATCTACCAGGGTGAGGAACTGGGTATGACCAATTACCCTTTTAAGGATCTTGAGGAATGTAATGATGTGGAGATCCACAATGCCTACAAGGAATTGGTACGGGAAAAGAAAATACTTACCCATGATGAAATAATGGAAGGAATCCGCAAACTAGGCCGGGATAATGCCCGTACTCCCATGCAGTGGGACGACAGTAAAAATGCGGGGTTCAGTTCCGGCTCTCCATGGCTAGCGGTAAACCCCAACTACAAAACAATCAATGCCGCCAGGCAGATCCAAGATCCGGAATCCGTGTTTAGCTTTTATAAGCGGCTGATACAATTACGCAAAGCATATCCGGTTATTGTACAGGGCGATTATGAGCTCCTCTTACCGGATGATGGAAAACTTTTTGTATACCGCCGCCGTTTTGAGAATGCCTCCCTCCTGACGATATGCAATTTTACCCCTCAAACAGTTACCGGTATTGATATTGATGATCTGCGAAGCAAGGGCGATCAGCTCTTGATTGCAAACTACCATGACACAGGGGCGGACGGAAAAGCATTACAACCCTATGAAGCCAAAGTATATTTAAAAATATAGAACTGCTGTTTACGGCAGCTTCTGGCCCTCCGGTTCCGGTAATAGGAACTGGAGGGTTTTTACATAATATACGGGACTGACTTCACTCCGCTACTTGGTTACCACCCGGCAGAAGCGCTTTTTCCCCGCGCGAAGCAGCAGCTCCCCGGCGCTGTCCAGGGCATCGGCTTTGATAAGGGCTGCCACATCGGTAATCGCCGTTAGTGAAGCGGTGCTGCCGTCGCCGGAAACAAAGGCCCCGCCCTGCTGCACCAGGCGGCGGGCTTCGCTTTTGGTGGGGGCTAAGACGGCGTCGGTGAAGAGGTCCACCACATTGTAGCCTGTCTCGAACTTTGAGCGGGGTAATTCGACGCTGGGCATGGCTTCCCGGTCTCCGCCGCCGCCGCCGAAGGCAGCTTTGGCGCCGGACAGGGCTTTGTCCGCCTCGTCCTTGCCGTGGATGAGGGCCGTCACTTCCCAGGCGAGACGCTCCTTACCTTCGTTGGGGTTTTTGCCGGCCGCAGTAATGCTGTCAATTTCAGCGGTGGGGAGGAAGGTGAACATCAGGAGGAAGCGGCGGAGGTCGGCGTCCTGGATGTTGCGCCAGTATTGGAAAAATTCGTAGGGGCTGGTGATTGACGGGTCCAGGAAGATGGCGCCCTTTTCGGTTTTGCCCATCTTTTTGCCGTCCGCGGTGGTCACCAGGGGGAAGGTCATGCCGAAAACCTCGGCGCCCTCAATGCGGCGGATAAGGTCCGCTCCGGCCACGATATTGCCCCACTGGTCGTCTCCGCCTATCTGGAGGCGGTTGCCGTAGCGGCGGTACAGTTCCAGGAAATCGTAGCTTTGGAGGAGCTGGTAGTTAAATTCGATAAAGGAAAGGCCGGTTTCCATCCGCAGTTTATAGGCTTCAAAGCTGAGCATACGGTTCACCGAGAAATGGCTGCCGATTTCGCGGAGAAAGTCGATGTAGTTCAGGTTCGCCAGCCAGTCCTTGTTGTTGGCCGTTCGGGCGCTGTCCCCATCGAAGCCCAGGAACCTGTCCAGCTGGGCGGCGATACAGGCGGCGTTGGCGTCAAGCTGCTCGTAGCTCAGCATCTTCCGCATCTCGGTCTTCCCCGATGGGTCCCCGATCCGGGCGGTTCCCCCGCCGATGAGGGCTATACCCTTGTGCCCCGCCGCCATGAGGTGGCGAAACGCAAAAAACGGCACCATGTGGCCGATGTGCAGGCTCGGGCCCGTGGGATCGCAGCCCACGTAAAAAGTTACCGGCCCTTCGTCCATAAGCTTTGAAAGGGCATCCGGGTCGGTACACTGCTGGAAAAGTCCGCGGGTTTTAAGGTTCTCTAACGCTTGATTCATACCACCCAGTATAGCATGTTTTTGGCACAATCTTCAACTCGCCTAAGGATAACGGGGAGGGAGGGCGCTGGGGCATAGACCCGAGAAACTCGTCCCCGTCACCCTCCTTGCCGAGCGCTTTCCACTTACTCAATCTTGAACCATGCGCAATCATCGCCTGCGGACACCGAACCATTTTTCCCATAACCGATTTCAATATAAGGATTGCTTGCTGATGTTATCGGTATGGCTATGGTTTGCGAAGTATCTCCGGATATTCGGTTACGATAACTGGACAGTGATGCCAGAGAATCCAAATTGCCAACAAATGCATAATCGCCATCCGATTCTGATGAAACATCTAGTTTGATTTGTAATGTTGTTGTCCCAATGGTGGTAAAATATATCTTCATTTTTGTCGTCTCACCATCCCCAATAGGAGGTGATTTATATCGCCCATCGCTCTGCAATTCCCAGGAACCTGATATGGGTGAGTTTATATTACTAATTTCGCCTTCGTGATACTGCGAATATATTGAGTTAATAAATGAAACAGCAGCACTCCGTATCTGGGATATATCGCTTGAGGCGAGGGATGTACTGGCGTCTAAAACAAGGTATATTATTGCTGAACGTCTGTCAAATGTGTAAGCAACGGCGCTGCCTACGGAATACTCACTGTTTCTCTGCCACAATGTATCTGTCTCTTTTTTGGTCCATTGCTTCACGTAGTCCTTATTGTCTCTGTTATAGCCTTGAAAATTATTAAGCACAAAATTTATTTCTGAACCATTTATCGTTCCAGTTATTGGGCCAGCCCCTTCCGCAGATCCAAAACCGTCTGCGTAGGTAATATTAGTCAAGGAATAAACGCCGCCTGCATAGGTTAATGTGCCTTCGAAATATTTGGTCGATCCGGATGCGGCGCTTGAACCTGTACCACTATTATCAAAGGTCATACGAATTATTGTGCCCGGATCATTTCCGGTTGTTACCATGGTAAAGGTGGTATCACTATGGGTAATATTTAAACCCTCGGCGATTTCCTTAAACTGGTTTTCCAGCAGCCCATAACTGGATAATGTAGAACTTTTACCGGGACTCGCCAGGGCTGACAAATCGCTGGTAAACTTTCCGGTATCAGCAACATCGCTGCCCCGAACACCTGCGGAATATGCAGTTATTGGCTTTCCTCTAATGGTGCGGGATGTGATCTGGTTTCCAATATAAGCGGCGTATGCATCGCTTGTTATTCCGGTTTGACCTTCTAGCGGGGCAGAATTTGATTGCAAAAACGAACCATTGTCCAACCCATCGGTAAATGTAATAATATTTATCGATTCTAGATTTGTTGGATATAATGTCTCGTTGTTTTTTAAATTTGCTATGGCTTTGTGTACACCGTAAAATAATGCGGTTCCGCTTTGCGTTGCAATAGTATACTTGGACTGCAAGTCATTGGTAAGTTTTGTCCTTCCTGCGGCGTCCAAAAAAACCAGGTTCCCATCGAGTAAATCTGTGGCGGTCCCGGCAAAAGAGATGAGCCCGATGTATACCCCTTCTGCGGAATAGTCCGCCTTGGCAAAACCGGTCCCTGCCCCGGTATAGGTAAAGGTAGCCGGAGTTTCCAGATTGTCGTAGATATGGGCGATATCGCTATCCTTAAAAGCGGTTCCGTTATTCAGGGTTATAAGGACCTCGTAATACCCGGATCCCAGCTCAATAACACCGCCGGCTGTCCTGGAAGCGCTGCTGCCGGTTCCGGTGATAGTATTTGGCGCGGCGCTTGATAAAAGATCAACCACCTTAACCGGGCTGCCATCGATTTTCTGCACAGTCAGCGCCGCCGTGGTTACCCCAGGAGAATTTGGGAATGTTACCTTGTAGCTCAGAGTTCCGGATCCTCCGGCAGTCTGGGTGGGGCTTAGTTTTACCATTACCGGGGTAATTTTCCCGGGATCCACCTTGACCTCTGTGCTTCCGCTTACCACCGCTGTCTCCGCCGGCGTGGCCTCTGCATCGGTCTTGGACAGGTAGCCCTTAACAGCCAGAGCCCAGGTTCCTGCGCTCAGGGAAATTGATTTTGAAACGCCGCTGTTCAGGACCTCGTTTACCGGTTCCTTCCCGGGGGCGGTAAAGACCAGGGTGTAGTAGAGCCCCTCCCCATTGGGAAGCAGGGTACGGGCCGGGATACCCTGATCGATTTGCACCAGCGCCCCCTGGGACACGGCGATTGGCGTGTTGATCGGGCTTTCGCAGCCCAAAACCAGGCTGACTGCCAGGGCCAATGCGGCGAAGGCTCCAAACCGGTGTTTTAAAGTCCATATATTCATCATAGCCATGGTTCTTCTCCTTAAATCTTTACTCGGTAACCGTAAAGGTTATGTTTTTAGTCCAGGGGACGCTGTCTTTAAAAACCCTAACGCCCAGCGTATGAGTTCCGGTGGTATAGTCCGCAGCGTTCACGATAAAGCTATCGCCGGTACCCTTGGACACGGTATCCACCCGCCATTCTTTGCTGACCCAGGAACCAACCAGGCTGATAGTTTTAGTGTTATTCATCGCATTACCCTTACTGATAGTAAAACTACCCTGGTTAAAGGCGCCGCCGCTTTCGTCGGTAAAGCTCAGGCTAATGCTATTTGTCGGGATAACGATTATCGTAAAGTCTTGGGTGTAGTTGGCGATGGTGTAGGAATCCGTCTTTTTCCCGTTGATAATGGTCGCGGTTATGATAGCGGTTCCTCCCGCGGTGGTGGTTAAGCTGTTTCCATCGATTATGGCAGCGCCGGTGGTACCGGCGTTTGCAACGCTCCACACAATAGTCTGGTTGGTGGCGTTAGAAGGCGACACCGTACCGCTTAAGGCAAGGGGGATCCCTGCGGTGGTGGATGTGGGGACACCGGTAATGGTGTAAACAGACGTCATGCTATTGACGTATATATAAAAGGATTGGGTGTAGTCAGAGGAAGGTAACTTCCCGTTGATAATGGTCGCGTATATGTTTACGCTTCCCGATGTGGTTTTGGTAAGGATTCCATCGGTTATGGTAGCATTGTTACCGCTTGGAACGCTCCACACAATAGTCTGGTTGGTGGCGTTAGAAGGCATCACCGTACCACTCAAGACAAGGGGTACTCCTTCGGTGGCGGATGAGGGGACATCATTAATGCCCGTAACGGGCACAAAATCGGATGTGACGGTTATTGTAAAGGATTGGGTGTAGTTTGAATTCTGCAGCCCATTGGTAATGGTCGCGGTTATGGTAACGTTTCCCTCTCCGGTGGTGGTTAAGCTATTCCCGTTGCTTATGACAGCGCCCGTGGCGCCGGCGTTTGCAACGCTCCACACAATAGTCTGGTTGGTGGCGTTAGAAGGCGACACCGTACCACTTAAGGTAAGGGTGGTTCCTACGACAACAGATGTGGGGACATCAATAATGTCATAAACCGCCACAAAAGAGCCCTTACTTAAGGTAACAACGGTCACTCCTGATGCGGTTAATATAAGTTCTCCTGCGCCATTTATGGAATAACCATAGACATCAACGGTCTGTGGAGGATTACTGTATTGATATGAAATAGTACCATTATTTGCAATCCAAGCAAATTGACCACCCCCTTGATATGCTGCATTCAACGAAGAACCGATACTGCCGCCCCAGCTTACGGTTCCATTGGATTGAAAGGTAACGGTTAATAGGGCGCCATCCTCAGTATCCTTCCAAGTCCCTATTAAACGTGTATCAATGGCGCCATCGGGGAGTTCCTTGTCGGGGCCATCGCCTAAGGGGTCGCCTGAATCCTTATCGCCGCAAGACACAAGCGCCATCACGAATACCAACATGGCTACTAAAGCAGCTTTGCCGGGTATTGCCGTTCCAAACCGTTTTTTCATAATAACCACCCCTTTTTCATTTCCTAAAAAAATTATTATAAAGGAACAAAGTATTCCGGCCGTTCTATTTTTCTCTATGCCTGGACGCGCCTAATCCCTTTTTGGGGTCCGGTTCCTTTGCGGCAATGGAATTTTGGATTAACACCAGATTACGATAGATAAATTTGAGGAATTGTTTACTCTTATAGGGGAGCTGCCGGTAGGTCTCCAGGGGGAAATCGGAAATTTCGCCAGTTTTCACAAAGAAACTCCTATTTGTATCATATAATAAAGGTACAATGCAACATTGTCAATGCTATTCTTGTTTTAATGCCATTTCTTTGCTATTTTGATTTTATGAATAAGGGATCAGTTAATAGCAGACTTCTGGAATTGAGGAAAAAGCTGAACCTTAGTCAACTGGACTTTGGCAAAGCAATTTCTGTTTCCCGTTCCCAAGTAGCGCTGCTCGAAAAATCCCAGCGTACCGTAAACGACCGTCATATCAGGCTTATTTCTTCCACGTTTTCAGTTAACCCGGCATGGCTCAGGACTGGGGAGGGGAATATGTTTATTACCCAGGAAGATGCGGATAGCTGGCAAAAGGACGAAAAGGAAATAATTGGCTTTTATAAGCAGCTTATGCCTGAAGTCCAGGTTTTTGCCCGCAATGTCCTTAAAAATTTAGCGGAAATGAACGGCAAAATCCTTAAAAAATGAATAGGTTATCCAAAGGAGCGTGATTAATGGATATCTTTCTTCAAATATGGGGAGGCGGCGCTTACCTTCTGGCAAAAATTTTGCTTTCCCATGCCGAAGGGCTACGGGAGGATCGAACATGGCGCATGGCAGGCTGGTCTATGTATTTGCTCGGCCTTCCCGCCTGGGTCATTTTATTGGCCGGCAGGCATAATTGGATCGCCGCCGCAAACGAAGCGGGAGGCGGCCCCGCTCTGCTGCTCGGTCTGGTCTTAGCCTGGAAAAGACTTGATAGGGCGCCGAAATTTTTTGATTGGGCCGTCAGGATCTTTACCTACATCATGATTGTACTAGGAACCACCTACAGTCTCTACTCCTTTGGCGGCCTCACTGCCTTCTCCCAGGCGCTTGAAATTGGCGTTACCATAGGATTCCTCCTGGGAAGTTTTCTCCTGGCCGGGAAAAACCCCGCAGGATGGCTGTTTTATGGACTGATGATTATCAGCATGGGCAGTTTAATGTTTATTCAGGGTAAGATAATTCTGATTATCCAACAGGGAGTTTCACTGATTTTTGTGATCAGCGGTTTCGTACGGGCACTGGGGAGAAATACTAAAATCGGGAGAGGATTATGAAAACATTATTTGATAGTACTAAATTAGGCGAATTAACATTAAAAAACAGATTTATCCGTGCGGCTATTCATGAAAAAGTATCCCAGGGGCAAATAAATGATACTATTTATGATACCTATACTAAACTTGCCCAAGGCGGCGTGGGAACTATTATTACCGGTTTTACCTTAGTCGATGAAAGGGAAAAGCAGTTCCCTTTGATGGCATTTTACGATGATACGTTTTTCAACGGACATAAAATGTTGGTCGATTTAGTTCATAAGAACGACACAAACATCATTTTGCAATTGGTCTACGTTGGGTCCTATGTCATGGGCGATTCCACGGAAATGACTATTTTGGGGCCAAGCGCGGTTGAAAATAAAAATACAAAAATTATACCCGCAGAAATTACCGTTGAACAAATAAAAAAAATACAAACAAAATTTGCCGACGCTGCTTTAAGGGCAAAAGGCGCAGGCTATGACGGCATTGAGCTCCATGCGGCGCATGGCTTTTTGCTCAGCCAGTTTATGACGCCCTATTATAATTGCAGGGAAGATTTGTATGGGGGGACTGTTCAAAACAGATCCCGAATGACCTTAGAAACCTATGACCTTATCCGTAAAACGGTTGGCAATGATTTTTCTATTTGGATAAAAATAAATGTTACCGATGGTTTTGAAAACGGCGTATCCTTTGATGATGTTTTATATTTATGTAAAGAATTAACCAAACGGGGAATCAATGCCATTGAAATAAGCGGATCGTGGGCAAAATTTACACTAGAAACAACATCTTTTTTCAAAGACGAAGCCGCAAGAATCGCTGCCGAAAACGATACGGCAGTAATTTTAACCGGCGGAAATAAATACTTCAAAGAAATGACTGAAATTGTAAACGCTACAAAAATTGCATATTTTGGTATGGCCAGGCCGTTTATGAAGGAACCGGATTTGATAAATCGGTTTGAAAAGGAATTCAGGAACACGCAGGTACATTAAAATGAAAGTATTTCCTTTACACAAAGCATTTACGCTTTTGGAACCCGGTCCGGTGGTTTTGGTTACAAGCGTCGATAAGGGCAAACAAAACATTATGACCCTGTCTTGGACCATGGTCATTGATTTTACCCCCCGCTTTGCCTTTTTAACCGGTCCTTGGAATTATTCCTACGAAGCGCTCATAAAAACAAAGGAGTGTGTGATTAGTATACCCACGGTTGACATGGCTAAAACGGTTGTGAAAATTGGCTCCTGTTCCGGCGCAGAGCTGGATAAATTTAAAAAGTTCAAACTTACACCGTTAAAAGCAAAGTTTGTCGATGCCCCTTTAATACAGGAGTGTTATGCAAATATAGAGTGCCGTATCGTAGATCATGTTAAAAAGCACAATTTATTTATTCTGGATGCGGTTGCAGCCTGGATTGATAACAAGCATACAGAAAAAAGATGCTTCCACGCTGTTGGGGACGGCAGATTTATTGTTGATGGGGAAAAAATAAACCATCGGCGGATTATGTTTGAAAAATTGCCCGAAGGGGTGTAAGATTAATCATAGTGATTCATTTTTGGAGCCACCATGAGGTCCGGTGGACTAAAGTCCGAGTCTTCCGGGGGGATTGCCCCGAGGAGAATTAAGTCCGCGCCGGGAAGTATGTGTAAATAATTCATAAGCGTGTAATTATTATACAGAACAGTTATTTTAAACATTAATGAAGGATATTAAAAACAAACCATTTTTATCGTATTTCTTGAAAATAACCAGCAAAAAATGACTTGGCATGATATTTGCTCTATACTATATGGCCGTTGGCCATATAGTATTTTTTGTTTTAGGAGTCTTTATGAAAAAGACATCACGAGTTTTCATGCTTACCCTTATCGGCCTGCTTTTTGCCGGCTCAGTATGGGCTCAGGACGCCCCATTATGGGGGCATGGCCGGGGACGGGCGGCCCACGGTCATGCATGCCCCACTGCCACAGAAACGGTAACCATTAATGGCAATTTACAACTTATTGAAGGACACATTGCCGTAGCCGCCGAGGGTAAAACCTACTATATAAACGGCCCGGTCAAAAGTCTCGTCGGGTTTGTTGACGGATTAAAAGAAGGCTCCGCCGTTAGGCTGGAAGGCCCCGTAACGGCGATCCCCTTTAATACCGGCGCACGGGTTTTATGGGTAACTAAACTTACCTTCAATGGGAAAACCTATGATTTCCCAACCACTGAGGATGGACATTGGTTATAAAATAACGATACAGGGCATTGGTGTTATCGTAATGGGTAACACCAATAAACGGGTCAGCTACCGGGGTTTATAAGAGCATCCCCAGTTCTTTGTCGCCGTGGACGCCGACTAGCCGCAGGTTTTTGGGATCCACCATAAGGTCCATGTCTTCCAGGGGGATTGCCCCGAGGAGAATTAAGTCCGCGCCGGGGAGAACCCAGGGCTCACAGGTCATGGAGCGATCCTTCCAGCACACCCGCACGGTTTCGGCAACCTTACAAAATACCCATTCGCCATTTGCCAACCGGGACTCTTTCTCCCGGTCGATCCGCAGCCCTAATGTCTTCTGCACCGCTTCGTTGATAACCAGGGTCGCCGCACCGGTGTCCACTACGACCTGTACCGTTGTTTGCCGGACTTCCGACTCCTTAATAAGCCCGCGCCGGGCATTACTCACATCACCATCGTTTTTCAGGGTGATTTCTTCGAAAACTGTTCCCACCATTTTACCTCGTTCCATATAAAGTTATTATACCACACCGGGGATATTCCGGCAAACTGCCGGCGGGCCTAAGATCTAGCCTTCCCCGTACCCTATGTATGGTACTGCCCAGGGAAATGCATTAGTGAAACTAACGTTTTTTGAGGTTATTGCAGAATATCCTCCCGAAAAACATCTGGGACCGGGCGGGGGGCGTTGCGGGGGTCTCCCCCGCTGAGGGGGCAGCGGAAGCCCATAGGGCTGGAGCGCGGGGGAGACTTCCCCCTGCTAATCTTTTATTTTCCTACGCCGATAAAGTTTATAGAGGGGTACAGTGTGATTAGAGGATGGTATACCGGGGCCAGCGGGATGCGGGCCCAGCAGTGGAAGCTCGATGCGGTGGCGAATAATCTGGCTAACGTGGAAGTGGACGGGTATAAGAAAGATACGGCGGTCCACAAGGCTTTTCCGGAACTGCTGATGCGCCGTATGGACGACGATGGGGTCTACCGGCATCCCTTTGGGTCCGCCGATGCGGCGCCGATTATCGGGAAGCTGGGTACCGGGGTGGAGCTGAACGAGCTGTACACCGACTTCCAGCAGGGGGCCATGAAGGAAACCCAGAGCGATTTCGATATTGCCCTGGATGGGAAGGGCTTTTTGGCGGTGATGACTCCCTGGGGCGAACGGTATACCCGGAACGGCTCCTTTGTTTTGGGCAAAGAGGGCTACCTGGAAACCAAGGAAGGCTACCCGGTGCTGGGTGAAAATGGGCCCCTGCGGGTGAAGGCGAATAACTTTCAGGTTGATAAAGAGGGCGGGGTCTGGATTAACGCCCGGTATGCCGACGATCCGGAGCTGATGGTGGGCCGGGAAAACAATACCTGGGACGAGACGGTGCTCCTGGATACCCTGAAGGTGGTGGACTTTGATCTGGACCGGTATCTGCAAAAGCAGGGGTCCAGCCTATATCAGGCAACCGATACCTCGGGAGAAGCGCAGGTTATGGAAATGAATGGGCGGCCCCGGGTGGTGCAGGGCTTTGTGGAGGCCTCCAACGTGGATCCGGTCCTGGAGATGGTCCAAATGATAGAGGTAAACCGCGCCTATGAGGCGAACCAAAAGGTGATTCAGAGCGAAGATTCCATGCTCGGCACCTTGATAAATCAAGTTGCAAAATTCGGTTAAAAAAGAGGTAACAGATGGTACGGAGTTTATGGACCGGCGCGTCCGGCATGATAGGCCAGCAGGCCAATATTGATACTATTTCTAACAACCTGGCGAACGTGAACACATCGGGCTTCAAAAAGGTCCGGGCGGATTTTGAGGATCTCCTCTACCAGACTACCAAGGTTGCGGGCACCCCCGCCACGGAGGACACGGTGGTTCCCGTGGGGGTCCAGATGGGCCACGGGGTTAAGCTCGCCGCCACCCAGCGGATGTTCACCCAGGGCAGTCTCCAGAGCACGGAGAATGTCTACGATATCGCTATCAACGGAGAGGGCTTCTTCCGCATCCAGATGTACGACGGTACCTACGGCTACACCCGGGACGGCGCCTTTAAGGTTGATGAGAACGGCCGATTGGTTACTTCCAACGGGTACTGGGTGCTCCCGGATATCGTGATGCCCGAGGGTTTCCTCCCCCAGACCATCACCGTCTCCCAGGACGGCAGGGTGGAAGTAAAGACCCCCGAGTCCGGCGACGATTCTGTCCAGGTGGGCCAGTTGGAACTCTACCGTTTCCCCAACCCCGTGGGTCTCACCTCGGTGGGTGAAAACCTCTTTAAGCTCAGTCAGGCTTCGGGGGAACCTATCCCCGGTCAGCCCGGCTACGACGGTATGGGTAAGCTGGTTCACAAGTTCCTGGAAATGTCCAACGTATCGGTGGTGCGGGAAATGGTGGACCTCATCGTGGCCCAGCGCGCCTACGAGTTCAACTCTAAAACTATTCAGACCAGCGATAACATGCTCGGCACTGCAACGAGCCTGAAACGGTAACGGAGAACATAGATGGATGTCCAAGCCCTGGGAGCCCAGTACTTAAATAACACCCGGTTCGCTTCGCCCTTCGCGGGGCTTACCGGGGGAACCCAGTCCGGTCTTTCCGCTTCGTCATCGACCGGGGCGGAGAGCGGGGGCAATGGCGCCTTCGCGGCTCTCCTGGAAAGCGCCAAGATGGACCAGATTCTGAGCTCCGTCCCCAAGCTGCCCGGCAATGCCGATGGGGAGGGCGCTGAAAGTACTGAGCCTAAGGTGAACCGCGTCGGGGACAGCGCTGCGCCTGAAACCGAGAGGATCCCCTTCTCAAACCGCAAACCCATAATAGACAAGAGTGGCAAGCTCTACGAACAGTGTCTGGCGCTGGAAACTTTTCTGACGAAGACCCTCATTTCCGGTATGCGGAGCACGGTCCAGAAGACCGGCCTGATTGACGACAGCTTTGCGGGGAAGATGTACGAGGATATGCTCTACGACGAATACGCTAAGACCTACACGGAGAACGCAAACTTCGGCTTGGCGGACCTGGCCTACCTGGAACTTACGGGACAGCGGGGAAAGGTTATTGCGCGATAGAGAACCGAAAAAATCAATAATTTTTCCTTCTAAGTAAAGCAAAATAGATACCAGCCGCCTATATGGGGCGGAGGTAGTCTATGACGAAAAGATTCTACACGCCCTTATTCGACTTTATCTTCAAACTTATTTTTGGGGACCAGCGGAACATCGCTGTTCTAACCGCGCTCCTCGCCGCCGCCCTGGATCTGCCGGAGGTGGAATTTGATCATCTGACCATCATTGACCCCTTCCTAAAACGAGAGTTTGAGGGTGACAAGATGGGTATCCTCGATGTAAAGGTCCACACCCAATCGGGCGCGGTGATCAATGTGGAAATGCAGGTCGAAACCAACCAGGAATTACGGAAACGCATTGTCATTTCGACCGCCAAGATGCTCACCGAACAGATCAAGCGGTGGGACGAGTACAATCAGGCTGAACGGGTGGTCAGTATCGTAATTTGCGGGGGCATATTGATTCCTGAGGAGGCAGGTTACTATAATAGGTATAGTATCCGCAATGCGCAGTCCGGCGCTGAGTTTACGGATCTAATAGAAATTAATGTTCTGGAATTGGGGAAATTGCCCAAGGAATCGGATGGTGGACGTTTGTTCAACTGGGGGCAGTTTTTCAAAGCCCAAAACCCGGAGGAGTTGGCCATGATAGCGGAAAAAGATCCGGCGATTAAGCAAGCGGTTGCGTTGGTGATGGAACTAAACGATGACGAGCGGGCCAGGCTGATAGCCGATGCCCAGTGGAAACAGCGTATGGACCAGGCGGGCCGGGAACGACAAAGCTATAGGGAAGGCACGGAAGAAGGCCGGAACGAGGTTTTGGAACTCATGGAACAGGGTTTTACCTTGGAACAGATTAAGGAAAAGCTTTCCGGCGGCCGGTGGCCTCCGAAATCCTATACCAAATAAAAAGACCGGCGCACCGTAACACGTCTCCGGCGGCAACACCTGCCCAAGCGCCATAAATGCCGAGGGAGCTTCGGGAGAGCGTAAACGCCAAAACCGGTTTCATCACATTGGATGCGATGCTCACCACCGAAGGCGGGATGGTTTTGCCCTTGCCTTTAAAGGTTCCCGATAAAACCGCTTCAATGTTCATGGGTATCTGCGCTACCGCAAAAATCCAAAGGTACTGTTTGCCCAGTTCCGCAATTTCCGGGTTGGGCAGAAATAGTAAGAAAGCATATTTCCCCGCGGTAAGGAAAAAAACGACAATCAATGTGCCCCAGGCTGCCATCATCCCAAGGGAAAGTTTTACCGCCCGGGCAATGCGCTCAGTTTTTCCCGCGCCGTAATTCTGCCCGACAAAGGCGACCAGGGCGGAACCAAAACCGCCGCCGATGAGCCATGACAGCGATTCTATCTGGCTGCCGATTTTTCCGACGGCAAACACCGCAGGGCCAAACCTCGCCTCTATCCGTTGGCTCAGCATGGACAAAAAACAGAAAAACAAACTTTCAAGGCCAATGGGGACCGACCATTTGAGTATCCGTGCTATTTTTTTCCTGTCCGGTTTGAAACGGAAACGGAAGGTGTCAAAGGGACGACTTTTAAACCGCTTAATGGCAATAAGCATAAGGACACAAACCAGGCTTTGCGCAAAGATGGTGGCATAGGCTGCACCGCGTATGCCCAGACCAAGGGTCAATATGCACAGCGGGTCAAGCACAACGTTGCAGGCTAAACCGATGCTGTTGATCACAAAGGGCACCCGGGAATTGCCCGCCGCATTAAATGCGCCGCTCAGGACACCGGAAATAAAGGCGGGAATGATGCCGAAACCCACAATGCGCAGGTACGCCGCCGCATCGTCCAATACTACGGCCTCTCCAATGGGAAAAAACGACGCCAGTAGTTTTGGAATAAAAATAAAAGCGCCGCCGCAAAAGACGCCCAACAAGAAATTGATAAGCAGGGCATTCCGCAAAAAATCAATGGCGCCGTTTTTGTCCCCCCTGCCAAGGCTTTGGGCAACCCCTATTTCCGCACCCATGCGCCCGATAAGGAGAAAGCCCATGGAAAGCCACATGTACATCCCCGCAGCCCCGCTGGCCGCAACCGAAAAACTCCCCAGCCTGCCCAGCCAAAACATATCGGTTAGGTTATAGGCCATTTGGAGAAATTGGGTTCCCATAATAGGAGCCGCCACCAGGATGATTTTTTTAACGATGCTTCCTTCGGTAAGGTCGAAGCTGCCCTTGAAGTTCTCCATGGATGATTTAACCGATAGTCATGGTATCAGAATTCATCCGCCTGTGATACCCGCCATGACATACACAAAAATATTGTAGGCGCCGTGGGCCCAGGCTATGCCATGGAGGCTTCGACGGCGGGAAAATATAAAGAAAAGCAGTAATCCTGCGAGAAGGGCGTTCAGGGCGCCCAGGGGGCCTTCGTAGACATGACAGAGGGCAAAAAGGATGCTTGAAACGATCATGGCCTTTACCGGACCGATGCCGCCCTGCTTGAACCGGGTGAACAGGTAAAACCGGAAGTAGCTTTCCTCCAGATAGCCGGTGCTGAGGCAGGAGAGGATCATAACCAGAAAGGCAGCCAATCCTTGGGGAACGCCGATGTCGGGGGCCGAGACAGGGGCCGGGAAAAGCGTACCCGCCAGGGAAACCAGGGCGCCCAGGACCAGGAGACAGGGAAGGGCAAAAAAGACGGTGACCAGGTCCCGGGGGCGGGGACGGAGATCGGAAAGGGACGAAAATAGACGGCCGGTATGGAGGAGCAGATACCAAATAAGGGCCAGGGAAGAGATGTTATAGGTAAAAATGCGGGCAAGTTCCTGGTTTATCGAAAAAGCGTAGGCCGCGGTATCGGGGGAAGAAAAGACCCAGGAAGGGAGGAAGAGGACCCAATAGAGGATGAAAGGTTCAATATATGCGGCTGCGTTATACGTTCCCCACGCTCCTTTTGACATGTCTGCCCGGCTCCTGTATAGTGTATTGTAATTAAAACAGGGGAAATGGGAAATGGGTTTATACATACTAATGGGCATAGTGCCGGTTTTGGCTATCCTGGTACTTATTCTGCATCGCCCTCAGGAGGCAAAAAAGGGATCCCGGAGATCGCGAACACAGTTTTACGGCAAGGGAAAGGCGGCGGGATTTTCTTTTAAGGAGATCAATATCCTCAAGAATATTGCTATCCAAGCCATGATGGGGGATTATACCCTCCTTTTTCAGTCCCCGGCGCAAATGGATACGTGTATCCGTACCCTGGCACGGACCATGCGGGTTAGTGGGGATGAGGACCCGGCAAAACAGGATTTCCTGGCAAGGCTCTATGAATACCGGAAAAAAATCGAAATGGAGGGAACAAAACAGGGGATCACCAGTTCCCGGGAAATATCGGAAGGTCAGAATTTACGGATAGTGATCAACAATTCTGCGATGTACCAGGCCAGGGTTATAAGAAACAGTTACCAATATATCCTTATAACCCGGCCTGCCAATCCGAAGATAAGGACCTCCATCTCCTGGACAGGGCAGAAGCTTTCCATCTATTTCTGGAAGGAAGGGGATGCGGGATACGTGTTTGACTGCGATGTGCTGGATGAAGTATTTACCAATGGCACCATGGCGCTCCAGATAAGCCATTCCGATTCCCTTTTCAGAACCCAAAAAAGAAAATCCATCCGGCTAAAGACCCATAAATCATCCTTTCTCTACATTCTTAACGGTAAGGAGGGCTCCCATAAGCTCGAGACAGTGCCGGGACTGAAGTGTATTGTGGAGGATCTTTCCGATACGGGCTGCTCGGTAACCATTGGCGGGAAGGCGAACAAGGGTATGCGGGTTAAACTCCAGTTTGTGCTCGATAAAAAGGCATCAAGCATGAGCGGTACCGTCCGGTCCGTGGAGTATAACGACGAAACCAACCGTTCCCTACTCCACATTGAGGCGGACCCCCTGAAACAGGAACTGAAAAACTCCATATTTGGAGAGGTGTTCGGTATGAATCCGGGGGACGATAATTTTCTTTCCAAGTAAAGCAAAATACTCCAGGGAAGCATACAAGGGGCAGGAGTGATCTATTAAAACTAAATTAACACCCGTTCTTTGGGCTTCCCTGGGGGCTGCCCTAAGCTATTACACTTTGCCGGGAATCCGGGACCCCTTCCGTGCCCGCTTCATCCTTGGCCTGTCGATTTTTCTCATCGCCCTGGTCTCCCTCAGCCGGGTCTTAGCTCAGGCTGGGATCCAGCGCCGGCTTCTCGCCCTTAGCGCGGGGCTCATCCTGGGGATTGCCGCCGCCGCCTCCCTGGAGGGCCCTCCGCAGCTGGGGCTGCCCGGGGAAGCGGTTCGGGGTATCAGCGGCGTTATGGGGGAGGATCCCCGGGAATCAAGCGGCGGCCAAGGCGCCCGTAGGGCGGCAGGGATGGGTTACCTTGAACTACGGGGCGTTACCGGCGCCGGGGGACTACGCGCCACCGCCCGGGGCCGGGTTCTGGTCTTTTTCCCCCCCGAAGCCCTGCCCCGTTTACGGGAATTCGGCCGGGGCGCCGAGGTCCTTGTGGAGGGGGCTTTCGCCGGGGGGACCGGCGGCTTTAACGGAGCTTCGCCCATGTTCCGGGCAAAGGCGGTTCACATCGTAGGGCCCGCTCCGGCCTGGGAACAGCTGCGTACCGGGATACGGCTGGCCATCCTGGATAAACTGAAACCCCATATATGGGGCGGCTTGGGCGCCGCGCTGCTGCTGGGGGTGAAGGATAACCTGGATAGCGAACTTGCAAAGAAGTACCAATTTGCGGGATGCTCCCATGTATTGGCCCTATCGGGGATGCACCTGGCCATAGTCGCGGCCATCACCGCCTTCTTCCTCCGTAAACCCCTGGGGCTCAAGCTATCGTCTATCACCGGAGCGGCTTTTATCCTGCTCTATGTAGCCCTCATCGGCGCCCAGCCCTCCCTGGAGCGGGCCGCCATCATGTATCTCCTTGGGGCGGCGGTGGTCCTGGGCTTCCTTCCCCGACAACCGCGGACCAGCGGTCCAATATCCTTGCTCGCCATGGCCTTCCTGATCCAGATTGTCCTCCGGCCTTCCTCTGGTACCAGCCTCTCTTTCATCCTGTCCTACCTGGCCCTGGCGGGGATACTTACGGTGGGTGAATTCTTCCACGGAATCCTCCGGGGGAGGCTGCCGGAATTACTGGCCTCGCCCCTGGCTGCATCCCTGGGGGCATACCTGGCAACCGCCGCGGTGGTTGCCGCCGGCTTCGGCATAATCAGGCCGGTGGGGCTGCTGGCGGGGCTTGTCATCGTTCCCCTTACCACCGTATTTATGGTAGGTGCCATGGCTGCCCTGGCCCTCAGCTTCATCTCCCCTTTTCTCACCGGGATTGCCGGTATGGGGCTCACCCTGTTCTATTCCCTTTTGGACCATACGGTCACCCTGGCCGCCCGGGTCCCCGGCCTTGCCGCAAACGGCTGGGGGCGGGAACTTTTCCTGTCCTTCCTGGTTGTCGTCCTCTGCATCTTCCCGGGGCGTCCCTATAGCATAAGGAGACAAAGCCTTGCCCCCTTCAATTAATTACGATTCCCCCCAGGCGCTCCGTTCCTATCTGGACGGAAAGGGCCTGGGGATGCGCAAACAATTCGGCCAGAATTTTCTTATAAACGGCGACGCCCGGCGCAGGCTCCTGGACGCCCTGGAACTGCAGCCCGGGGAACGGGTCTGGGAAGTGGGTCCCGGCTTAGGGGCCATGACCATAGGGCTCCTGGAACGGGGCGCCCTGGTCAGCGCCTTTGAGATTGACCGGGGCTTCATCACCGCCTTGGAGGAATTTTTCGGCGATAATCCCGGTTTCACCCTGATCCCCGGGGATGCGCTCAAGACCTGGCCCGCAGTCTGGGCCAATACGGGGAACCCTGGATATTTTCTGGGAAACCTCCCCTACAACATCGCCGCAACCCTCCTTGCCGACTTTATCGAGAAAAACTGTTTTTTTAAGCGTATGGTGGTCACCGTCCAGCGGGAGGTTGCCCGGCGCATGGCGGCCAAACCGGGATCCGCGGACTACTCATCCCTTTCGGTACTCTGCGCCTCCGTCTATACCGTCCATCCCCTGATGGTCCTCAAGGGCGCCTCCTTCTACCCCGCTCCAAAGGTCGATTCCCAGGGTCTCCGTTTAGAGCTCCGTAGGGATATCGATCCCGCCGCCTATCCTCCTTGTTTTAGGCCCCTGGTACGCAGCCTGTTTTCCGCCCGGCGAAAAACGGTTAAAAACAACCTGCAAAGTTTTCTCCATTCCGGTATACTCCATAAGGAGGGGCCGCATTTTGCAGCGAAAGGGCAGGACCTGAGTCCGGAGCTGCTTGAAAAGGCCGGTATAGATCCCAATGAACGGGCGGAAAACCTGGGGATAAGCGAATTTTTAGCCCTGGCCAGGGAGCTGGAAAATTTGGGGGAACACTAAGGGTAAGCATGGGAATTTCAGAGGCGGTTGAAACTATACAGGAACGCATAGACAGGGCTTGCGTACGGTCGGGCAGGAAACCGGAGGATGTACGCCTTATGGGGGTGTCGAAATTTCACGGGTTACCTGCTATCGAAGAAGCCTGGAGCGCCGGAATTCGTCTGTTTGGGGAGAGTCGGGTTCAGGAGGCGGTTTCAAAATTTCCGGATTTTAAGGCCGCTCACCCGGGGACGGAGATCCACATGATAGGTTCCCTCCAGCGCAATAAGGCCAAGATCGCTGCCGGCGATTTTTTCGACGCAGTCCAGTCCGTGGACCGGGACGAACTTATCACCACCCTTGGAGCCTTGACGGGGGACCGGAAAAATCCTTTAATAATCCTGTTAGAATATCACACCGCCGAGGACTCCAAATCCGGGTACCCCGATTTGGACAGCCTGTTCCGGGCTGCGGAAAGGGCTCTGGAATTTCCGGGTCTCGCGCTCCGGGGGCTTATGACCATGGCCCCCCTTACGGGGGAAGAAGCCCCTATCCGGGCCTCCTTTAAGGCCGTGGTTTCCGCCCGGGATGCATTGGCTATTCGTTTTCCCGCCAATGACTGGTCCTGCCTTTCCATGGGCATGTCCGGGGATTTTGAGATTGCCATAGAGGAGGGTTCCACCCTGATCAGAATAGGAACCGCCATATTCGGAGAGCGGAATCCATGATCCCCCCAAAAGCTCTTTCAATCGTTTTACTTTTCATCATCCTCTGTACCCAGGGCCTCCCCGCGCAAGCGGTATCCACAAAGGAAGCCGTTTCTTCAAACAAATACGAAAAGGAAAAACCCGAATTCCCCCGCTGGGTCCGGGATCTCCGGCGGGCGGAAATTATTGCCTTCGGATCCTTTCCCTTCATGATGTTTCTCAGCAACTTTTCGGTAGATAGCTACCGCGCCTCCAACCATGATTGGGACAGCCGGTATATGCCCTGGCCATTTAAAGGCGCCGGCGCCGTTGACATGACCACCGATGAACACGTACTAACCCTTAGCGCCGCCATAGTCGGTTCCCTGGCAATTGCCCTGGCGGATCATCTGATTTTCCGGTTTAAACGGGAAAAGGCAGAACGGCGGGAGCAGCAACTGCCCGAGGGAGATCTGATCATACTCCGCAAACCCTGGCCCCTTGAAGATACCCCGGCCGGCGGCGAAGCGGCATCCCCGGATAAGGCCCCCAGTACCCCCTGATGCCCGATTATTCCTGTACCGTGAAGGACGGTTTAAGCGAGGAACTCCAACCAGGAGCCCCAGGACTCCGGCTTGACCGTTACGTAGCGGAGGAACTCAAACTCCTCACCCGTTCCCAGCTTAAAACGAAGCTGCTCAGCGCACGGCTAAACGGAAAGCCGGTTAAGCTATCCCGGCCCGTAAAGCCCGGGGATCTGCTGGAACTTTCCTGGGCGGAACCGCCGCCCTTGAACCTCATCCCCGAAGATATTCCCCTTACCATATTGTACGAAGATGAGCGGGTGGTGGTGATCGACAAAGCCCAGGGTATGGTGGTCCACCCCGGCGCAGGGAACCGTACCGGTACCATGGCCAACGCCCTGCTCTTCCGCCATTATAGCCTTGCGGGCGCCGGCTTTCGCCCGGGCATAGTTCACCGCCTGGACAAGGACACCTCCGGGGTGATCATCGCCGCCTACGATGATGAGGCCCTGGCGTTTCTGGCGGACCAGTTCAAAGAACGGCGCGTAAAAAAAACCTACGGGGCCATAGTCCTGGGAACCCCCCGGGAAAAAGCGGGGATCATCGAAACCCGGATAGTCCGTGACAGCCGGGATCGCAAACGCTTCACCGTTTCCCCGGACCGGGGTAAACCCGCCCTAACCCGCTACCGGGTGATCCGTTCCTGGGGCGCCTACTCGCTGCTCCTCCTCCAGCCCCGGACCGGCCGCACCCACCAACTCCGGGTCCACCTCCGCCACCTGGGCCACCCCATCCTCGGCGACCCCATCTACGGCGCTCCGGTAATTTCAACGCAGGACAAACGCTTCCTCCACGCCACACTGATGCTGCACGCACGGACCCTCGCAATAACGCTGCCGGGACAGGATACGCCGAGTATTTTTAAAGCGCCGCTGCCGGAACGGTTCCGGGAGTTTATCCGGGGTTAGTACTGAGTATTTTTATACGTTTATAGTTTTTTTGCTCCCACTGTTAATAATTATACAATTTTTTAGAAAATAACAAATAAACTCCGTTGTAAAAAATCAGTAAATTTATTTTTATTTTTATTGTTGATTATTTTAGTTATGATTAGTACATTTACTATACACTTATCAGGTATCTATTTTAGTATTCCTGTTGATAGCAAGTAAACATGGCTTTTGTATCATCCTACACCAGTTAAAGGGCTTGACAAAGAATCTGTTTTTTCCATTCGACAAAAAATATTGAAATATATATCAAATCTATTTTAGGTGTAAGAGTCCGGTTACAAAAGAAATCATTTTCCGGATTTTACAAGAGGTTTATATGACTGTTATTATGAAGCATCAATGGATTTTTCCAATCCTTTGCGTTCTGAGTATGGGGTTCTGGGCATGTTCTTCGCCCACTTCCTCTTCCGACCCTTCCAACCCGACGGATCCTTTAGGCCCGGGGAATTCTTCCCATTCTACAGATCCTTCCCATCCGGCGGATCCTTCCGACCCTTCCAACCCCGGCAAACCGGGGATCTACTATTATGGCAATGGTAACACCTGGGGCACCGCTCTGGTATCAGAAAGTTACGATAATAGTGACAGCGATACTGTTGCTATACGGGATCGCGGTGATCTGTACCGGGTCGGCTATCATTTCGCAGGATGGAATACCAATCCCGATGGAACCGGCGATAATTTTGAGGCAGGTTCAACCATAACTAAGGATGGAAAAGCAACAAAGTTGTATGCTGCCTGGGAAAAGGTTTTCCCCCTTATCTCGGCCGGAGACGGGTTTTCTACGCTGATAACCAGGGATGGAAAACTCTATTCCTCCGGGGGTAACGGTAATGGGGAGCTCGGAAACGGTACCACGGGTATGCGATGGCATTTTGGACCCGTGGGCGGAGACATTTCCGGCGGCGGCGTAAAAGGTGTCGCATCCGGCGGAGATCATTCCTTTGCAATTTTAAATAATGGAAACATTGCAGGCTGGGGAGCGGGAGAATTAGGAAAATTAGGGAATAATACGGCGACAGGGTTTTTTTGCACCCCAATCCGCCCCACGTATACCAGCGCCTTATCTAAGATAACAGCCGTATCCGCCGGCAGAATCCAAACCGCCATTCTCACTGATAACGGTGAATATTGGGCAACGGGCAGCCGGTGTTTTGGCGCCCTGGGGAATGGCAACGGCGAAGAACAGCTTACGTTTAAGAAAATCGGGGATAGTATCCGCTCCGTATCTGCGGGTGAGAGCTATGTGATGGCTGTTAAAAATGACGGAACCCTGTACACCGCCGGCTTCGGCGAACATGGGCGAACGGGTACTACTGCGGACACAACAGAGAAACTGACCTTGAATACAGAGGCCGGCGGCGATAACGCCATGGTCTTTTCCGGAAAGTTGAATCATACCATGCTCCTGAAAAATGACGGCCGTCTTTTCGCCGTAGGAAACAATGCCCTTGGACAGTTAGGCGTGGGGAATACCCAGGATCAGCAATCCTTTAAACCCGTTATTAATTCTACCGGGGAAGTCCTGTCCAACGTAGCTTTTGTGGCCCTGGGGGAAGCTCATTCCATGATTTTAGAAAATGACGGAACCCTCTGGGCTGCGGGGAATAACAACGACTGGCGGCTCGGTATAAAAGGAGACGCGGTACAAGACAAGGCTGTTAAGGTTATGGACAAGGTAGCCCATGTAGCAGCCGGATACAACCACACCCTGGTGGTAACCGAAGATGGCAAGCTTTGGGCCTCAGGCTCAAATGCACATGGCCAATTCGGCGGGGATCCCGTAAAACCGGTACGATACAACGCCTGGATTGAAATAGACATTTCTTCACTGCGCTAATATGTATGGGCTGTCCGGGAATACTTCCGGGCAGCTTTTTTCCCTACCGTCTCCAATACTCCGGCGTAAACAGTACCAGTACGGTCCACAGTTCAAGCCGCCCGGCGATCATGGCGAAGGAATAGAACCATTTGAGGTAATCCGGGAATGGGCTGAAATTGCGGCCCGGTCCTATGGCGCCGAACCCGGTTCCAATATTACCCAGCACCGCCACAGCGGTACTAAACGCAGAAAGGATGTCCATGCCGGAAACGGCGCCTGCCAGGGTAGTAAGGACGATCACCGCAGCGTAGAGGAAGACGAAACCCGCTACCCCGTAGACCACGTCCTTGCGGCCCACCTTTTTGTTTAGCTGAATACCGAATACCCCCTGGGGATAGAGGATGCGCCGCAGTTCGTTGCCGGTTTGTTTCCAGAGTACCACATGGCGGATCACCTTGATGCCCCCGGCGGTGGAGGCTGAACAGCCGCCGACGAACATGAGACAGAAGAGAATGCCCTGGGTAACGGCAGGCCAGAGGGTATAATCGGTAATAACCGAACCGGTGGTGGACAGGACCGATGCGGTCTGAAAGGCGCCGTAACGGAGGGCGGAACCTACCGAACCGTAGAAGGGAACCAGACTTATGGTTACCGCTGCTGCGGCTATAATAAAGATGAGCAGATAAGCCCGGCCTTCAGTATTGTTGATGACGTCCTTGAACTTTCCCCGGAGAAGACGGTAGTAAAGATTGAAATTAAGCCCCGCCAGGAGCATAAATACTATGGATACGATGTCGATAAAAGCCGAGTTATACCAGGAAAGGCCGGCGTTCTTAGTACTGATACCACCGGACGCCATGGTAGTAAAGCCGTGGCAGATGGCATCAAGCCAATCCATGCCTCCCAGCCGAAAGAGTATCGCCAGTACCGCGGTGAGGGCGCAGTAGCTGACCCAGAGCAGCTTGGCGGTATCGGTGATCCTGGGGGTGATCCGCTCCTTATCCGCCCCGGGGGCCTCCGCTTTGACAAGCTGGAAGCTGCCGACCCCCAGCAGGGGCATGAGCGCCACGGTGAGCAGAACTATCCCCATGCCGCCAATCCAGTGGCTCATACTCCGCCACAGGAGGAGCGACTTGGGCAGGGCCTCAACATTAGTAATGGTGGTAGCCCCGGTGGTGGCAAAACCACAGGCGCTTTCAAAAAAGGCATCGGTAAAACTGAAACCATGGCCGGAAAGGTAGAAAGGCATGGTCCCCAGGAGACTCATCAAAACCCAGATGAGGAAGACCAGGAGGAAACCGTCCCGGGGCCTGAACCGGGGACGATCCCTACGGAACGAAAAAAAGGCCGGCAGGGCCGCTGCAATGACGATTCCCGCGGGAATGCCTATGGCCAAAACCATGCTCCCCTCACCGCTTACCACGGCCAGCGCCAGGGGGATAAGCATGACCGCCGCCACCATACCAAGGAATATTATTAGGATGCGCCACTTGCAACGCAGTTCCCCGCGCAGTAAAACGAAGGACCGCATGACTCAGCTCACCTCCCCTGGAAGGAACCGAAAAACTGTTCCAGTTCCGTTTCACTGCCATCTTTGGCGATCAGGATGATCCGGTCGCCGCTCTTGAAGATATAGTCGCCCCGGGGAATAAAAGAGCTGCGGTCCCCAGGTCCGGCCCCGCGGTTCACCAGCATTACCAGGGCGCCGCCTGAAAGGTTTAGCTCGGCGATCCCCTTCTCCGCAGCAGGAGTGTCGGGACCCAATTCAATCTCGAAAACGTTGATGTCCCCGTTGCCAAGGCGGTGGACGGCGGTAACCCCCTCGCCCATGAGGTGGGACAGAATGGAATCAACCACCACCGACTTCATGGGGATCACCACATCCACCCCAAGCTGCCGGGCAATAGCCGCGTACCCGGAACCGGTTACCATGGCTATTGCCCGGTGGACTCCCCGGGACTTCAGGTAAAGGGCGGCAATCATGTTCAGTTCCTGATCCTCCGTGGCGGTTATGATCAGGTCCAGGTCGTCGATCCGTTCTTCGGCAACAAAACTTTCGTCGGAAATATCTTCATTGAGGACCAGCGCCTCGGGGTAGCGGGCGGCAAGATCCTTACAGAGATTGTAATCCTTTTCAATGATAGTCACCTGCCGGCCGGACCGGGGAATCATGGTCTTCAAAAAAGAAATCAGAGAACCCTTATGCTGCTGCTTTTCCCCCAGAAGACCCTCCGCAACGAGGGCCCCTACCCGGCTGCCACCGACTATACCTATTTTTCGCAGCGCCCGTTCCGAACGTCCCGCCAGTTTAAAGATATGGTCCAGGTCCTGTTCCTTAGCGAGGATGTGGACCCGGTCTCCCACGCTGAGGATCGTGGAACCCCGGGGCAGGAGGGTTTCATCCCGGCGTTCCACCAGGGTCACCAGGCTGTCCTCCTTTACCAGGCTACGGAAGTCCTTCATGGCCAGGCCGTCGAACCCGCTTCCGCCGGTGATCTCCACGGAACCCAGTTCGTAGGGGGTATCCGCAAACACCAGGATATCCCCCATGGCGCCGTGTTCAACCGCGTTCAGTACAGACCGGGCCGCCTCTACATCGGGATGCACGAAATAATCTATCCCCAGGATAGCGCGGTCTTCCAGGTACCGGTTTTCCCCGGCGTTGAGCTTGATATAATCGTCGTTCCGTACCCGGGCGATCTTGAGCAGCTTGGGATACCGGGACGCGGCAAGCCCGCAGGTGATCATGTTCACCTCGTCGGAGTCGGTAACGCAGACCAGGGCGTCCGCCTTGGCAAGCCCCGCTTCTTCCAGGGCAGAAAGGCTGTTTCCCCCGTCGTGGATGACCAGACAGTCCAGCCTGTTGGATGCATGACGGGCCCGCTCTTCGTTAGCCTCAATCAGGGAGACATCGTGCTTTTCCAGGACGAGATGCCGGGCCAGCTGGGTTCCCACCATTCCCGCCCCGACGATAACTATACGCATGGTAGTAGTATATGAAAAAAAGCGGGGGATTTCCACGGACTCCTAATGCATTTTATACAGCGGCGTCATATACGGGGTGCAGGGGTAGTCGGATCGCAGTTTGCGGGAATACACCCCGTATGGTATACTAAATCTTAATGGAGATCGAGGTAAAATGGTGGGAACGGTGTATGAAGAAATCACGTTAAAGAATGCACGGGATGTCGGCAATGCTAAGCACGGGCTTATTGAGGAACCGGAAGTCCGGGAAATGACGGTACAGTGTGTGGTTGATACCGGTGCGGAGACCCTGGTTATCAGCGAAGCGGTACAGCAAGAACTGGGGCTGCGGACAGAGCATCTGCACGAGTCTACCCTGGCAAATGGGGAAACGGTGGTCTGTAAGATAGCCGAGACCGTCCGGGTGTACTGGAAGGATCGCTTCATGGCCTGTGACCCCTGGGTACTTCCCGGCGCGAAGGAAGTGCTCCTTGGCTCAATCCCTCTGGAAAACATGGACCTCATGGTGGACTCAAAAAGCCGGAAACTGGTCGGCGTCCACGGCGACCAACCTTTGGGGCGTATCTGGTAAAGTGTAGAGACAGCCAAAGGTTTGACGCGGTATTAAACCAGACTCTCGAATAGGAACCCTCCTTGCCATAGATCGCCGGACAGCGTATATTTGAACGAGAAGGAATAAGTATGTATGCAAGCTACCACCTTAAAGCAGATGAACTCAATGTCGATGTTATCCAAAGCCTGAAAAACACGTTTCACCAGCGTGAAATCGTTATTTTGCCCAAAGACGAATATGATGCATGGGAAAAGGCACGGCACAATGCGGCGTTTACAGAGGAATTACGGAACCGCATTAAAGATCTTGACGAGGGCAAAGGCATTGGTAAAACTATGGCGGAACTTGAGGCTATGGTGAATGAATGAGGTAACCTTTCATGTGGATGCCTTTGAGGAATACCTGGAATGGCAGAGGGAAGATCGAAAAACACTTAAAAAAATAAATGCGCTTATAAAGGACATTCAACGCAACGGATTATTGCAAGGTATCGGCAAGCCAGAATTTTTAAAACATCTTAAAGCATATAGTCGTCGTATTGATGACGTAAACCGGCTTATATATACAGCCGATGAAAACCAAAACCTGCATATTATTGCCTGTAAAGGCCATTATACATAATTGGGCAGAAAGACACCTGGTGCCGTACGGCTGCGGCGGCTTACTCCCGGAGCTCCGCGCCGAGCATTTCCAGAAAGCCCGGGTACGTAACGGCGGCGCTTTCGGCAGCCGCAATTTCCACCGGCCCCGCGGCGCCCAGGGCCCCCGCTGCCAGGGCCATCACGATCCGGTGATCCCCCCGGCCATCAACCCGGCCTCCCGTAAGGCCCTTCGCTCCGTTGCCGTGGATGATCATGCCGTCGGGTCGCTCCGTGGTCCGCACCCCCAACCTGCCCAGCTCTTCCGCCATCACGGCGATACGATCCGTTTCCTTGATCCGCGCGTGGGCCACGTTTACCAGGGCGGTATCACCTTCGGCGTAGGCGGCTGTCACGGCCATCATGGGGAGCAGGTCCGGGGTGGCGTTCAGGTCGAACTCGCCGCTCCGGAGAGGGCCGGTACGGGAAACCCGCAGCGCCCACTCGGCGGCTTGTCCGGCAGCCGCTTCCGGCCTGGTATCCGGTACTTGCCGGGACCACTCCACGGCGCAGCCCATTTTACCAAGCATATCGAAAAAGGCCTTATCGCCCTGGGTATCTTCCCGGTCCAGCCCCAGGAGCGTGACCGGCCCCCCGGTGATGGCGGCGATACCTCCGGGGAAAGCGGCGGAGGAAAAGTCCCCCGGCACCGGGCCGTTCATGTGCCGGTAACAGGCGCCGCCGGGTATACTGAACCGGGAAAAATCCTTGGCGGCCTGGAAGGGTATGCCCTGGGCCTGTAAGTACGAAAGGGTCATCTCTATATACGGCTTTTCGTTAAGCAGGGGTACGTCGATTTCGGTGACGGTTCCGGCCGGGGCCAGGGGGGCCGCCAGGAGCAGCGCCGAAAGGTACTGGCTGGTGGGGCAGGCTATGCTCACCCGGCCGCCCTTCCAGGGGCCCCGGACGGTGATGGGGACGCAGCCCCGGACGGATTCCACGGCGATACCCAGGCCGGAAAGGGCGTCCAGCAGGGGGCCGGCGCTCCGGCGGGCTATCTGCTCGTCCCCGGTAAAGCTTACCGGAACATCCCCCAGGGCGGCGGCGGCCAGAACCAGGAACAGGGTGGTGCCGGAATTGCCCACGTCCAAGGGCCTTGTACCGCTGCCCTTCATACCGCCGCCGGTTTCCGTCCCAAAACCCAGGCCCCGGACGGTCCAGCCAACCAGCTTCTTGCCATCCCCATCGGCGGGGTTAGGACAGCCGGGATAGTCGGCGCGACGCTCCTCAATCTCCGCTCCCAGGGCGTGGCAGACGCTCAGGCAGGAACGGGCATCCAGGGAATCCAGGGGATAATCGATGGCCGAAACCCCTTCCCCAAGGGCAGCCAGGATCAGCCGCCGGATGGTGTGGGACTTTGAAGCGGGGATACGCAGGGTCTTGTCAAAATGCCCAGGTTTGATAATTGCTTGCATTATAAGAAAATAAAGATAAGGCTCGTAATAATCCCCATAATTCCTATGGCGATCCCCCCCATGGCTCCCTGGATTTCCCCCTGCTCCAGGGCCGCTGCGGTTCCTATGGCATGGCCGGAAGCTCCCAGGGCAACCCCCGCGGCTACCGGATCCTTGAGCTTGAACAGCCTGATCAGGAAGGGGCTAATGGAGGCACTGAAGACACCGGTAACTATCACCGCGGAAACCGTAAGCCCCCCAAGGCCGCCGTTTTTTACCGATAGTTCCAGGGCAATGGCGGTGGTAACCGACTTGGGCAGCATGGACAGGGTTACCGCCGTATCAAGAGAAAAAAGCCGGCAGAGCAGGGCGATGCTCCCTATGGAAGCGAAGGAACCCGCCAGACAGCCCAGGAGGATCGGGATGATATTAGCCCTCAGCAGGCTGCGCTGCCGGTAAATCCGGAGGGCCAGGATGGTGGTAGCCGGGACTATAAACATGGTGATCATACTGCCCCCCGCCATATATTGTTCCAGGCTCAGGGGGGTGACGCAGACTATGAGGATCACCAGGGCATTGGCTATCAGCATGGGGTTTGTCAGGGGGGAATGGACGAGCTTCCCTACCCGGAACCCGATAAAATAACAAATAATGGTGAGAATAATACCAAAAACCGGCAGGGCGATAAGATTTCCCACAGCCTACCCCTGTTTTGAGAGGATCATACGGGAAAGCCGTACGGTACCGTAGGTAACAAAGAAGGTAACCATGGTACTGATAACCGCTATGAGAAACAACTGTACCACCACCGGCTGTATATACCCGTAGTTTTCCAGGACCGTCACCGCAGCGGGGAGGAAGAAAAAAGCCATATTGGCGCTTAAAAAATCGCCGGTTTCCCCCAAATGTTCCGGTTTTACCAGCCGTAATCCCAGGGCGGCCAGCATCAAAACCATGCCTAAAACACTGGCGGGCATCCCCAGGGGAAGGTAGTGGGAAATAATTTCGCCAAGAAACCCAAAGGCAAGAATCAGCCCCAATTGTCTTAAAATACGCATACCTAACTGTATAGTAAAACCCCCTGAATATTACTAGCCCCGCTTGATTTTATACTCGTCCTTGGTCGATACTATTAAGAGAAAGTAAACGAATATTAGGTATTTTGATTTTTACACCATATGATCTACTTTTAAAGGATAAATAGCATGTTCAGGAGCGGGAAAATTAGTTTTCGCGGTTTAATTATTTGTTCGTTTTTAGTGCCCCTTATATTTGCCCGGTGCGCGGAGCTTGAGGATCCCTATAATAATTCAATCGGTTTGACCGTGTCTTTCGATGGAAATGGGGGTACGGGTCCAGTACCTCAACCCCGCAAGGGAATTGAGATAGGGGGAAGCATAGTTGCCCCGGATCCGATGGGTCTCAAAAGAGAGGGATTTAAGTTTATCGCCTGGACCCCGGATCTGGTTACCGGCCTTCCGGAATATGAAATAGCATCTACGGTAACCATTGGCGATCGGAATGTCGTCCTGTATGCAAAGTGGGAAGAAAAAAACGATCCCAAAAAATTGGCCGGTCTCTGGAAAGTTACAACGAAAAATGACGTTGCCGCCAGCGGCTGGTTTGCCTTCAATGGGTCTAAGTATGGTTATTGGCTGGGTAACCCGGGTACGAACCCTGTTCCTACCATAGAGTATATTGCAAACAAGGGCCTTTTAAATGGTAATACCGGAAATGTCCTGTTAAACTACGTGATGGATCAAGATACCCTGCTGGATAAGGATATTTTAATCGTTATCATAAACGAAAATGGTCGTGATGTACGTTACCGGTGTGAAAGGGATATAAATCTGGTATGGACCTTTAACCCCAACGCAAGCGGCGCCACGATTATAGCTTATAATCCCCTGAGGGACCTTACTGAAAAGCCAATCATACCCAATTCCCTGCACATACCCGCACAAGTCCTGGGACTTGATGTTACCGCTATCGGCGCCCGGGCTTTTTTTCAAACGCCCTTGGTCGAAGTTGTCTTTGACGGCAGCACCGTAACGAGCATCGGGGATGACGCCTTTGCATACTGCGGTCTGAGTACCATAACAATTCCCAACGCGGTTACCCTTATCGGCGCCCGGGCTTTTCGGGCGAATAAACTGATCAACATCATTATACCCTCGAGTATTAAGGACTTCATAATTGAGTCTGGCGATAAGGATACAAATCCTCCCACGGGGATACTTGCTACCACCCTTCCGGACGGCGCCCAGTTCTTCCCCGGCATCGGAGCAAACGCCTTTGCGGACAGTACCCTGCCCCTGACGTTTGATACAAGCAGAAATCCCACTTCAACCTTGGCGATACTGGACCTTGGCGCTTCGCCGGGCCCCTTCAGCATCGGCGAATCCGCCTTTGCCCGCGCCGGGCTATCCGGAACGCTGGGTTCACCGGGGATACTTACTATCCCCGCCGGTGTCAGGGATAATGAGACCGCGGGTGTTCCCGGTATCGGAGTAAACGCCTTTGATGCGCTTAAGTCGGGGGATGATAACAGCCGAAATTTTCTAAAGGAAATTATATTTGCCACCGGCAGTGAACTTAAAACAATCGGGAATGGAGCGTTCAGAAATAATCAAATATCCATCATCACCAATGTTCCCGCATCTCTCACAAAAATAGGCGTAATCCTCCCCGGTACGCAGATCGGGGCCTTTGAGGGGAATGCCTTTGCCGGTGATTTTGCTATTCCCAATTCGGTTGAGGAAATTGGCCCCAATGCATTCAAGAGTAACAAAATCGCGGGGTTAATCCTGGGAAGCAATGTAAAGATAATTGGGGAAGGAGCCTTCTCTGAAAATAGCTTGTCCTCACTTACAGTCCCATCCCTTATAATCCCCCCAAGCGTTAAGCTTATTGGGAAAAGAGCCTTTGCAAATAGCATATTGTCAGGGCTTGTTTTTGCAAGCGGCGTGGGTGAACTTATTATAGATGACGAAGCCTTTACCGGTAACAGAATAGCAAGCCTTACGATCCCTGCGGGGGTTACCAAGCTGGGGAAAGGGGCCTTTCGGAATAACAGTTTTTATCTGACCGCCATTGATCTTTCTGCAGCCAGCGGCATAACCGAAATACCGGCTTTAGCGTTTGGAGCATCCACTGCGTTGGAATATGTTTTTATCCCCAATGGGGTTGTATCGATTGGCGAAAGTGCATTTTATGGTTGTACCAAGCTAAAGGAGATCGATATTCCCGCGTCTGTAACGAAGATTGGGCAATATGCCTTCTTCAACGCTCCCCTCACCACGATCATAAAAAGATCCGGAACAATTACTATTTTCAAAACCGCTGCCAACAGTACAATTGAAACCCTTTCGGACAATACCTCTTTAGAACAAGCTTTTGGCAATTATGGAGCAGGCAAGGACAGCGGTCCAAAACTGTCAGCCACATATATCAAGATTCAATCCGGTACGTATACCTTTAAGGAAGATGAAGGTACCCCGAGAAGATGGATATGGGATTATAGTTCTGCTTTACCACCCATACCCTATTAAGCGAGGTTTCCATGGCTACTCCTATTGAAGTCCGTAACTCGAAGCTGGGCCCCAAGGTGGTTAAGGCCCTGCAGAACCGGCGTTTTGACGCATGGTACGTGGAGGATCCGGAGGCGGCGGTGGAGAAGGCCTTCTCCCTCATCCCCAAGGGCGATCTTATCGGCTGGGGCGGTTCCTTTACCGTGGAAGCCCTGGGCCTGACGAAGCTGGCCAGGGAAAAAGGCTATCCGGTCCTGGACCGGGACGCCGCGGCAACCCCGGAAGACCGGCTGGAAACTATGCGGCAGGTCCTGACCTGCGACACCTTCCTCTGCAGTTCCAATGCCATAAGCGAAGACGGCCAGCTGGTAAACGTCGACGGTTTTGGAAACCGGGTAGCGGCCATGATCTTCGGCCCCAAACAGGTAATCCTCGTGGCGGGGATGAACAAGGTGGTTAAAACCCTGGAAGACGCCTATACCAGGGCCAGGACCATCGCCGCCCCCCGGAACACCCAGCGTTTCCCCGGGAAAAAGACCCCCTGTAACGAAACCGGAAGCTGCGCCAACTGCAATTCCCCGGATTCAATTTGTACGTTTATCGTTGCCACAAGGCTCTGCAATCCCCCGGGAAGGATCAAGGTGATCCTCATCGGCAAGGATCTGGGACTGTAAGCAGCGGAGACAAAAAAACCGGGACCCACGGCTTATCACAGTGGGTCCCGGCTCTTAGCTTCTTTTTTTACTTCCCTTGAATTTGGATGACCCGTTTCTTGGCCTCCGCCATTTTCTTAATTTCCAGGCTGAGAAGCCCGTTCTTGAAATTGGCGGCAATGGCATCCAGGTCGGCGTTTTCCGGCAGCTTGAAGGACCGGCTGAAGATTGCGCTCCGGCGTTCCCGGATTAAATACCGCTCTTCGCTTTCTTTCCCATCTTTGGAAGGGGACACATCCCGTTCGGCCTTCTCTTCCTTTTTGGTTTCGATGGTCAGAACACCGCCATCCACATGAACTTCGATGTTCTTCTCGTCATAGCCCGGAAGTTCCGCTTCCAGCACATAGGCGTCGCCGGTTTCCCGGATATCCACCGCCGGTTCCCGGGAATAGGAAGCCGGAGTCAGGGGGGATTCCCCAAAGAAGGATTCCATATACCGGTCAAAATCGTTCAGGGCCTTCTCAATGGTAACAGGGCGATACAGGGTTACAGCTTTCATAATTTATCTCCTTAAAAATAATTTGTTTTTTCCAGCGCCACGCGCCTCTTGTGGTTTCCCACACTTATATATAAGCAAGGTCCGTGCCAACATTCTGTAATAAAAACAATTATTTTTGTAATTTTTATATTTCTATACAGTATAAGGAATTAAAGATGAAGCCCGGACGCACGAAAACTCAGTCCCCGCCAAAAGAGATGTCTCGAAAACTATCACATTTTATAAATGTGTCATTATTACCCATATGGGTCATTTTGGCATTTTAGCTAGGTCAAAACGAAACAGATAAGGGAATAACCACGGACCACACAGACCACACAGACTAATTAATGAACAATACTTACTATATTCTCTTTATTCGTGTGGTCTTGTGTGGTCCGAGTTGATTGAGGATGAAGATGATTAAAATTTGGTCCGATGATGCCTATTACTGAAGCACATCGTATTCCGCCCACCGTACCCGGCCTGCCTGAACCGCGTCCCGGAGCCGTTTTTCCTGGTCGTTCAGATTTTTCCCCGTTCCGCTTTTAACTTCCAGAAAAATTACCTCGGTAATGTTTTTTTCGTTCATCCCACGGAACACGATAAAATCTACCGGCTTTCCTACGAAGCGGCAGTCCCCGGGATCAAAGGGAAAGTCCGGCAAAAGCGGCGCTATCTGTTCCGAAACGAGCCCCCCAAGCACCGCCCGTGACGCCTTAAGCCGGGCCTTCACAATATCCTGCAGCTTATGCCCCTCCCAATCCGCCCGCTCCTGCCGCCTCCCCTGGCTAAGCCCCATGCGGCGGCCTATGAGAAGGAAGAACAGACAGAACAGAAAAACTACGCAGAGGAGTATGATCGTTTTGATCTCCGGATTTTCCATTTTATTTCTCCAATAGATAGAGATATTCCTTTACATGAATACCCCGGTTGTTTAAATTTCTGCTTCCCCGAAAAGCATTGTATTTTGTCTCCAACACCTCAACCTTTCCTATTTTGTTTAACATATCTTTCATTTCAGACAGGCCGATAAAGCCCTCTGAATTAAATGATATGAGAATATATTTCGACTTGATATTTGTTACCAATTCTGTTAAGGCAGCAAGGGCCTTGCCCCCGCTATTGTAGTCAGACCGGTTCCAGTCTTCCGGTATACCGGATATTTTACTGATGCTTTCCGGAATTTTATAATCCAAAATTGCATTGAGCATAAAATAATTGGACCCGTAGGGATGCTGATTATAGGGAGGATCCAAATACGCAATATCCACCTCCGGAACATCCCCAATAACCGTATTTGCATCACCCCGGCAAATAATAGTTTCGGCATTAAAATTGCTAAACACCGGAAAAGGCAACGTGATATTACCGGTAATACGCAGCAGTGAATCCCGTTTGCGCCCGCCGAATTGACCTATCCCGGTTTCCCGGTTTTTATAAAAGCCCTTAAACACCCCCGATGTGTTTGCGTGTATGGACGCCTCTGACAACAGCGGAGCAAGAAAGTATTTCCGATCCATCTCCGGCAAATTCCCAATCAATTGCCGCGCCGTATCGATATACCCGGCATTTCTGACCGTATAGAAAACCCGTTCCTCCGGTTTGATATTCCTTTCATCCGCCGGGGCGTATAGATCGGAAATCATACCCCGTCTCAATTCGTTCCCTGCTAATTCACCAATGATGTCATCGTAGTACTTTCTGAGTACTGCCATATCTAATTCACTTTGGTTTGATAAATAACATTCGTTTATAACTTCGGAATATTTTTCAAGGTCGTTCACAACCAGAAGACCGGAAAATTGTTTAAAGTAACGCGCCACAATGCCGGACCCGCTGAACACATCAAACATGGCAAGCTTATCCTTATTCAAGCGCTGCTGAACTTTTTTGATACCGCCGCCGATAAAGCCCAACAGGGACCGCTTGTTACCGATATAGGTTATCAGCTGCTGGGTAAGGTAGGCTTCGTTTTCATCACCGGGTTTTATCAGAATGCCAGAGTCATTTAATTTCTCAAACATTCCTTTCTCCATGATAAGGCTTTTCTCACGTACCCTTTTTAGGGCTGCGCTGTTTCCGCAAGTTGTTTCAAAAAGTCTTCCGGTAAAATTGCCGGTATAGGGGAATCTTTAAAATCATCTGTATTCCGGGTAACAATATAATCTGCGTCAACAGCCTTGGCACATTCCATTTGCAAACAGTCTTCCAAATCGTCAAAACGTTCATTTTCAATTGCTTTAATTACCTGTTGTTTATCGTTTCCGGCAACATCAATAAATCCACATAACCTTGATAGCCTATTTCTTCTTTCGCTTACGGAGAATTGTTTCCGCAGAATGTAAAAAACAGTGGGCACAGTATGTGCCGCAATATAGCCGGCCAGTTCATTATCTGAGCATTTCTGCATTATTATCGCGGCATTATTAAAAAACGGTTCGCGTTTAGCGAGAAAGTCTATAACAACATTGGTATCAATTAGTATTGCCATATCTTTCATCCAAATACTCCCGGTACTCTTTTTTATAGTCAAAATCCGCGGGTACTGTTTTTTCTGAATTCTTAATTATTTCCATTAAGCCTTCAAAAGCCTCCTGCCGTTTCCCGTTATCCACCGCCTCACTTGTTACCGGTGATATTGCGTCATCCAAAACAGTAACAATGACTTTTTTGTGTTCCGGCACTTGCACCGGTTCACTGGAAACAAACCGACCTTTTTCAAAAAACCCCTGAAATGTTAATAACATCTTGCCTCCTACAGTAACAACAACGCCCTATTTCCACCCTTTTAAGAATAACATCTAAGCCAATGCCGGGCAAGGGCAAACCAGTTCCTTTTACTTTTACCCCGTCTTGAAACGCCCCCCCTCTGCCGTATATGATAAGCCATACTATGTAAGGAGTCCGTATCACCATGGCAAAATACCCCTTTGAGACCATCGAACCCAAATGGCAGAAGTATTGGGAAGAGCTTAAGACCTTTAAGGCTGTGGAGGACCCGTCTTTCCCCAAAGAAAAGCGCCGGTATGTGCTGGATATGTTCCCCTACCCCTCCGCCCAGGGGCTTCACGTGGGGCATCCCGAAGGCTATACCGCCACGGATATCTACTGCCGCTACCTGCGTATGAGCGGGTACAATGTGCTGCACCCCATGGGCTTTGACGCCTTTGGGCTGCCGGCGGAGAATTACGCCATCAAGACCGGAACCCACCCGGCGCTGACTACCGCGGCGAACATCAATCATTTCCGCACCCAGATCAAGTCCCTGGGTTTTTCCTACGACTGGGACCGGGAAGTTGATACCTCCGGGGAGAAGTACTACCGCTGGACCCAGTGGATCTTCCTCAAGCTCTTTGAGAAGGGCCTGGCCTACGAAGCGGAGAGCCCCATCAACTGGTGCCCCTCCTGCAAAACCGGGTTGGCCAACGAAGAAGTAAAGGACGGCTGCTGCGACCGCTGCGGAACCAAGGTAACCCGAAAACGCATACGCCAATGGATATTGAAGATCACCGCCTATGCGGAACGGCTCCTGGAAGACCTGGACAGCCTGGACTGGCCGGAGCCGGTCAAGCTCATGCAGCGAAACTGGATAGGCCGCTCCGAGGGCGCAAATGTCAGCTTTAAGATTGACGGGCATCGTGACGCCCTGGAGATTTACACCACCCGGCCGGACACCCTCTTTGGGGCGACCTACATGGTCCTCTCGCCGGAACATACCCTGGTGGACAAGATTACTACGCCGGATCAAAAGGCTGCGGTGAACGCTTATATTGAAGGGGCGGCAAAGAAGAGCGATCTTGAACGGACCGATTTAGCAAAGGAGAAGACCGGGGTTTTCTCCGGCGCCTATGCCATAAACCCGGTGAACGGAAAAAAGATACCCATCTGGATAGCGGACTATGTTCTTATTTCCTACGGAACCGGGGCTATCATGGCGGTTCCTGCCCACGATGAACGGGACTGGGATTTTGCCAAGGCCTTTAAGCTGCCCATCATCCAAGTGGTATCCAACGAAAAACCCGCGCCTGGACAGGATTACTCCGCGGAGCCGCCGGAGTGTACGGTGGCCGATGGCTGGTCGGTGAATTCCGGCGAGTTTACCGGGCTCCCCACGGCGGAAGCTAAGGCCAAAGTTACCGCCTGGGTTGAGGCCCAGGGCTTGGGAAAAAAGGCGGTGAACTACAAGCTGCGGGACTGGATCTTCAGCCGGCAGCGTTACTGGGGGGAGCCGATCCCGCTGGTCCACTGCGATCACTGCGGCATCGTTCCCTTGCCCGAAACTGACTTGCCCCTGCGGCTGCCCGATGTCCAGTCCTATACTCCCACCGGTACCGGGGAATCCCCCCTGGCGGGGATCACCGATTGGGTGAACACCACCTGCCCCAAGTGCGGGGGCAAGGCCAAGCGGGAAACCAACACCATGCCCCAGTGGGCTGGGTCCTGTTGGTATTACCTGCGCTACCTGGACCCGGACAACAGTACTGCTTTTGCCGCAAAGGACAAAATCGACTACTGGGCCCCGGTGGACCTCTACGTGGGCGGTGTTGAACATGCGGTGCTGCACCTCCTCTACAGCCGTTTCTGGCACAAGGTCCTCTACGACCTGGGGCTGGTCAATACCAAGGAGCCCTTCCAGCGGCTGGTTAACCAGGGGATGATCCTTGGGGAAGATAACCTGAAGATGAGCAAGAGCCGGGGAAATGTTATCAACCCCGACGACATCGTAAAAAACTACGGCGCCGATTCCATGCGGGTCTACGAGATGTTCATGGGACCCCTGGAGGTGACAAAGCCCTGGCTCACCGCGGGGCTCGTCGGGGTGTCCCGGTTCCTGGAACGGCTCTGGGCTATCGCGGAAAAGCCGGTAAGCGACGGCGCGGGGAACGAAGACCTGGTGCGGCTGCTTCATAAAACTATCCGGAAGGTAAGCAGGGACACCGCAACACTGAACTTTAATACCGCTATCAGCCAGATGATGGTCTACTCCAATGAGCTGGCGAAACTGGAAGAGGTCCCCCGCAGCCTCTGGGAACCGCTGGTACTGATGATAAGCGCCTACGCGCCCCACCTGGGGGAAGAGCTCTGGGAAAAGCTGGGCCGCACCGGTTCGGTGTCCCGGGAAACCTGGCCCGCCTGGGACGAGAAGCTTACTGCGGACAACGAAGTTACCGTGGTGGCCCAGGTGAACGGCAAGATCCGGGATAAGTTTACCGCTGCGGCAGGGACGTCCAGGGAAGAGCTTGAAAAGACCGCCCTGGCTCTGCCGGGGATTCTCAAGTGGATCGAAGGGCAGAACATTGTCAAGGTCATTTCCGTACCGGGTAAACTTGTTAATATCGTAGTGAAATAATGGCAACATTTTTACTGTGTGTCATCTATCTTACCTTTATCAGCCTGGGTCTGCCGGATTCGCTTTTGGGATCCGCCTGGCCGGTGATGCACCGTGACTTCGGCGTACCCCTCTACTTCGCCGGGCTGGCCTCCGCAGCCATTACCGGGAGCACCGTCATCTCCAGCCTCTTTAGCCATCGGGTAATACAACGCTTTGGAACCAGCCGGGTAACCCTGGTGTCCGTAACCCTGACCGCAGCGGGGCTCCTGGGATTCAGCTTCATGCCGTCCTTCTTTTGGTTTTTCTTTTTTGCCCTGCCCCTGGGCCTGGGCGGCGGCGCCATTGATACGGGGCTGAATAATTTTGTGGCCCTCCACTACAAGGCCCGGCATATGAACTGGCTCCACTGCTTCTGGGGCATCGGCGCCGGTCTGAGCCCGGTGATCATGTCCTGGTTCATCTCCCAGGGCGACCAGTGGCGTCACGGGTACCGGACAATCTCCCTGATACAATGGAGTATTGTATTGGTCTTAGCAGCAACACTATTTCTGTGGAAACCCTTTGAAATTAAAAACCCGGACATCACGGAAAAAACAGAAACAAAAGTAAAGCAAAACATCTTTCGTATCCCCGGGGTTAAAGCTGCCCTTCTGGCGTTCTTTTCGTATGTATCCCTGGAGGGAATTATCAACATATGGGGTCCCACCTATCTCGTCATGCAAAAAGGAGTGGGCGCCCATACCGCCGCCCAGTGGCTGTCCCTTTATTTTATGAGCCTTACCGTTGGCCGTTTCATTTCCGGCCTGGTGAGCGCTTTTCTCAGCAATAAAAACCTGATCTTCCTGGGCTGTCTCTTTGTCGCCCTGGGCATTATCCTTCTCGCCCTGCCCCTGCCGCAGATATTCTCCTTCTTTGCCTTTCTCCTTATCGGCTTTGGTTACGCTCCTGTCTTCCCGTCCATGCTCCACGAAACACCCCGGCGTTTCGGCATGGCGATTTCCCAGGCCATCATGGGCTGGCAGTTTGCCGTCTCGTATATCGGCACATCCCTTACCCCTATGTTTACCGGGCTGGTCATTTCGCGGGTCAGCATGAACCTTTACCCCTGCATCCTTGCGCTCTGCCTTACCCTCCTTGTGGGAAGCACGGTGTTCATTGGTTCCCTGGAAAAACAGGGCAAACTGGTCACCGGCGACTAGTATTCTGTCTAAGACGAGCCCTACCCGTTCAGCATTTTTTGCTAATAGGTACGATTATCATTGATAAAATAGTCTGATTATAATATAGTATAAATAGACGATTTACAAGGAGAATTTTGTGCTTATTACCGCATCTGAATTAAAAGCAAATATTGGCCGTTATCTGGATGAAATAATACAGGATGATGTGTATATTACCCGGAATGGCAAGATTGTGGCTAAATTATCCAGCGCTACTCAGGATAAACAGGCCATTCTAGACAGCTTGGTGGGCATAGCCGCTGATAATCCGCTAACCCTTGAGGAGGCCCGAGCGGAAAGGCTGGCCCGGCAATGAAGGTCCTGGTGGATACCAATGTTATTCTGGATGTACTTCAGTGCCGTGGGGAATTTTATGAAAGTTCTTACCGGGTAATTCAACTTGCCCTCCAAGGCCGGTTCAATTGTTTTATCGGCGCTGGGGCGGTTACGGATATTTACTATATTATCAACAAAAACCCTGGTAATGCCCAAAAATCCCGTGACACTATTATAAAGCTTTCTACTCTGGTTGGTTTTTGCGATACCGCCGCCAAGGACATCAATACCGCTCTCTCCCTGGGGATTTCTGATTTTGAGGATGCGGTGGTTGCCGCAACGGCCTATCGGGAAAAGGCGGATTATATCGTAACCCGAAACGCCAAGGATTTTAAAAATTCACTGGTCCCGGCGGTGACGCCGGAAGAATTAATCTCAATTGTGTAGGTAAAAAATACAACACCAGTGCTTTAGTCGTTTTTAGTTTGTTTTTTTAATTCATAGCGGCCCGCCGATCCCGTACTGTCCCAAGCCGCTGTTCCAGGGCCTCACCCTGATCGCCTGAGATGAGGGTCTTCAGGGCGTCCAGGCTTCCTTCAAACTGTTCTATACGCCGCAGTAATTCTGTTTTGTTTTCCAGGAAGAGTTCGGTCCACATGGGGGCGTTAAGCATGGCTATGCGGGTAAGATCCTCGAAGCTGCCGCCGCCAAACCGGGTAATTTCCTTGTCCGCCTCGCAGTCGATCAGAGCGGCGGCGATGACGTGGCAGAGCTGGGATGTAAAGGCTATCTTCCGGTCGTGTTCCTCCGCCGTAGTTTCGGTGATCCGTCCAAAACCCATACCGTGGATGAGGGCCTTCAGAAAATCCAGGTTCTCCCGCTTATTCCGTGTAAGGGGGGTAAGGATGTAGTTTTTCCCCTGAAAGCTGCAGCGCTTCGCCTGGGCGAAACCTCCCTTCTCGCTCCCCGCCATGGGGTGGCCGGGAATAAAGTCCAGGTCCGGCCGCAGGGTCCGCTCTACCGCAGCAACAATGTTCCCCTTTATGCCGGCAATATCCGTTATGAGCGATCCTGAACGAAAGGCCCCCATCCATCTGCCTATAAACCGGATCAGCGTAGCGGGGTTGAGGCAGAGAAACACCAGATCGCAGCGGTTCAGCATTGCCGCTGTTTGTTCGCCGCCCTCTTCCCCGGCCAGCCAGCCATCGTCAATAACTCCATCGGCTTTGGCAGCATCCAGGGTTAGGCGGTCGGCTTCCAGGGCCAGTATCTTCGCCGGTTTCAGGGGACGGAGGGCCATGGCCACCGCTCCACCCATAAGGCCCAGCCCCACGATGCCAACCACACAATCTTCTATGGGTTTCAAATTTTCTTTCCTTCAAGTTCCGCATATTTTTTTAGGGTACCCATGAGGGTTCCGAATTGTTCCGGGGTAATGGACTGTTCTCCATCGCAGAGGGCCGCCTCAGGATTGTTGTGGACCTCGATGATCAGGCCATCCGCCCCGGCTGCAAGGGCGGCCTTGGCCATGGCAGGCACCATCCAGGCGAGACCCGTGGCATGGCTGGGATCCACGATCACCGGCAGGTGGCTCTTCTTTTTCAGCGCCGGGATGGCCCCCAGGTCCAGGACATTCCGGGTAAAGCTGTCGAAGGAGCGGATACCCCGTTCGCATAAGATGATCTTATCATTTCCCCCGGCCATGATGTACTCCGCAGCCATGAGCAGTTCGGTTATCGTACAGGCGTAGCCCCGCTTAAGCAGTATGGGTTTGCGGCAGCAGCCAAGCTCCTTAAGGAGGGTAAAGTTCTGCATGTTTCGGGCGCCCACCTGGATGATATCCACCTCATCAAAAAGTTCCAGCTGATGAATAGCCATGAGCTCGGTTACAATGGGCAGCCCGGTCTCCTTCTTCGCCTCCAGAAGCAGATCCAGCCCTTCGCAGCCCAGCCCCTGGAAACTGTAGGGGCTGGTTCGTGGTTTAAAGGCGCCCCCCCGAAGGAAGCCCGCCCCAGCCTGCTTGACCGCCCGGGCTACCGCCACAATCTGTTCCCGGGTCTCCACCGAACAGGGTCCGGCGATGATCCCCAGCTGCTCTCCGCCGATACTCCGTTGGGCGCCATCGCCTGTGGGAATATCGATCCGCGTATCCTGGGGATGAAACATCCGGTTGGCCCGCTTATAGGGCTCCTGCACCCGGATAACCTTTTCCACCAGATGGTGGGCCGAAAGGGCCTCCTCACTGATCCCCGTGGTATCCCCCACAAGACCCAGAACAGTCTGGGACGCCCCCTCGGAATAATCAACCTTAATCCCCTGTCTTTCCAGATGGGTGGTAAAAGCCCGGATATCCTCTTTTGTAGTTCCCGGTTTAATCGCAATAATCATGACAAATCTCCTTAATAAAAATTTAGAAATAAAAAAAGGGAGGCCCCTTGGCAATTTCATTGCCCCGGAGTCCCCCTGGTTTACAAGGTTTACAGCCCTAGTCTAAGCCAAGGCCGCCGGCTCCGCAGGATTCGAGGACAGATAAAAATAATAATAGTAGGCCTGCATAAAAGAGGGGGTTTTATCTGTTCTGAGCACCACGGAACTTTTCAAGCTATTTTCCTTTCGTAGATTAGTATGCAATAGAATGGCGGGAAATGTCAAGTATGAAAATGACAGCCTGTCGAGACTACCCAATACACCCTAAAATTTGTTTGAAAATTATTAAAAAGGAACTTGACATGAATTTTTAAAAAATAGTAAAGTAAGGCCCCTGGAGGATTGAATGAAGAATTACTTAATTTCATTGGTGATCGGTTTAATTGCTGCTATTATTGATACAACCCCAATGATAATAAGGAAAATGGATACGGTATTTATAATTTCGGCATTTTTTGTGTGGATTGTTTTGGGACTATTTATTCCAAAAATAAATTTTGTATCAATTTCTTTCTTAAATGGTATTATTGTATCAATTTTATTTGTTTTGCCAATTACATTTTTAATATATAAACTTGATCCAAGTGGCCTTCCAATTATTATTGTTACAACGATACTATTGGGGTGCGCTGTTGGGTTTTTCTCAAAACTATTTATAAAGTAAAGCAGGGAAACGTTGAGCCCTGCGCCTAATTCGATAAAAGGAGATCACTCTTTCCAGTTTTTTATTAAAACTTCACGAACATTTCCTCTGCCGGCGGAATCCGCATTAATCAATCTCTTTGCCTGTATAGATATGACATCAAAGCAATCATGATTATATAGTTCGCGAATATACTCTGTGTCAGAATTGCTGAGCAAGCATTTTACTCCCCGGTTTGTCAATTTGAGCATACCATCACGCAGGCGTTCTTGTTTTTCCTCTCCAAATCCGTCTGCCTGATATCCGGTAAAATTAGTTTTGCCGGGACTATGATAGGGTGGATCAAAATACACAAAAGACTTTTTGTCAGCGTTTTGAACTGCCTTTTCAAAATCTGTGTTTAAAATGGTAATTTCATTGGCATTAAGGTAATCGTTAATCTGTCGTAATACAACTTCTTCACATATTGCAGGATTTTTATACCCTCCATAGGGAACATTAAAAAGACCCTGGGAATTGACGCGATACAAACCGTTAAAACAAGTTTTGTTAAGGAATATCAAGCGGGCAGCTTTCTCAACATCGGTCAATTTATTGAATTTTATAGCATCCCGATCTAAATTCCTTACTTTATAAAAATGGTCTTCATCATTCCTATTTTTATATTTTTGCAATGATCGAATTAGTTCTTCAACATGGTTCTTTATTACGGTATAGGTTAAAACTAATTGGGTATTAATATCGTTAATTATAGCCTTTTGGGGTTGCAATTCAAAAAATACCGCCCCTGCTCCTATAAAAGGCTCATAATAAGTATAGGTACTTACATTTTTGGGTAGATATTTTTTTATTTCAGCTAATAGTTGCCTTTTGCCCCCGGCCCATTTTAAATAAGGTTTAATAAGGGGATAGTTCTTTGCCATAATAATTCTCAGTATTATATACAATAAATAAAAGATGTGAAAGGTATACGCTCAAGCCTTTATCGCCAAAACGGGCGGAGGGAGGGGCATCCCTGGCGCTCGCACGCTTGTAGAATTCACTTACGGAGCCCCTTCGGGTCTCCTCCAGTGAGGAATTCCAAA